>NZ_JBHYXZ010000034.1:14423-64705 GCF_042752395.1 Actinosynnema sp. NPDC059335
GGGGCGGGCCGCCGCGCCGCGACCCCGCGGGGGGGGGCGCGCGCGGGGCCCGGCGGGGGACGCCCCCCGGGTGGGGGGCCCCCCGGCGCCCGGGGGGGGGCCCCCACCCATCGGGAATGCCGATGACGCCTGTGCCGGTCAGGGCGGTGACGTGCGCGAACATGGGCCCTTTGTCGGGGAGGCACCACCGTTCCGCACGGAATCCATCCCACCTTAGGACGGCACCAGTGTCAGCTTCCGAGACCGCGCACCTGGATCCCGAGACGCCCAACATCGCCCGCATCTACGACTACTACCTGGGCGGCGCGTTCAACCTGCCCGCCGACCGCGAGCGCGCGGACCGCATCAAGTCGGTCCTGCCCGGCATGGAGATGCTCGCCCGCTTCAACCGCGGTTTCCTGCGGCGGGCCGTGGCCTACCTGCTCGACCAGGGCATCACCCAGTTCCTCGACCTGGGCTCCGGCCTGCCCACCGCGGGCAACACGCACGAGGTCGCGCAGGCCCGCGACCCGCGGGCCAAGGTCGTCTACGTCGACTACGAGCCGGTCGCCGTCGCGCTCGGCCGGCGCATCCTGCGCGCCAACCCCGGCGCGGTCATGGTGGAGGCCGACGCGCGCCGCCCCGAGGAGGTCTTCGCCCACCCGCGCGTGCGGGAAGTGCTCGACCTGAGCCGGCCGCTGGGCGTGATGATGACCGGCGTGATGGTGTTCGTGGGCGACCACGAGGACCCGGTCGGCCTGATGAAGTCCTACCGCGACCTGTGCGCGCCGGGCAGTCACATCGCGTTGTCGCAGTTGACCGACGAGTGCGCCGACCCGGAGACCAAGGTGCAGGTCAGGGCCATGGTGGAGGCGTACCGGGGCGTGATCGAGCAGCTCTACGTGCGCGACCGGGCGGGGGTGGAGGCGTTGTTCGAGGGCATGCCCCTGGTCGAGCCGGGCGTCACCCTGATGCCCGACTGGCGTCCGCACGCGGACACCGACATCGCCACGGGCAGCCCCGCCCACGGCCTCGGCTACGCCGCCGTGGGCCGGGTGGACTGACCCCGACGCCGGTCGGCACGCCCTGGGCTCGGACCTTGTGGCCGCTCTGCGGGGCGCGGTCGAGGACTTCGTCGACCTCGGCCTGCCGGCACCGCTTACCGGCCCGTGCAGGTGGTGGCGATCAAGCCGGCCGGACCTCGCCGCTCGACCGGGATCGGACCTTCAGGGCCACGAATGGCGTCGCGCTGGTCAGCGGGCTGAGGCCAGAGCTGACCAGCGCGAAGCCCGAAGGCAGGTTCAGTCCCGAAGTTCCATCGTGCAGCACTTGGGGCCGCCGCCCGACTTGCGCAGTTCCGAGATGTCCACGAACACCGGCTCGAAGCCGTGACGCGCCACTTGGTCCGCCAGCGCCGTGGCCTCGACCGGCAGGATCACGTGACGGCCGTCGCACACCGCGTTCAGGCCCAGGCACGCGGCGTCGTCGGCGGTCGCGACGATGGCGTTCGGGAACAGGCGGCGCAGGACGCGGCGGCTGCCCGGGGAGAAGGCGTCCGGGTAGTAGGCGATCAGGTCGTCCGTGAGGACGAACAGGGCGACGTCCAGGTGGTAGTACCGCGGGTCGGTGAGCTGGAGCGAGATGACCGGGACGCCGAGCACCTCCTGCGCCTCGGCGTGGGCCAGCGGGTCGGTGCGGAAGCCCGTGCCGGCCAGGAGGTACTTGCCCGTCCAGGCGAAGTCGCCCTCGGCCTCGTTGGTCCGCTCCGGCATGACGACGTCGCGGTAGCCGTTGGCGAGGAACCAGCGGCGGAAGTGGTCGGCTTCGGCGGCGCGTTGCGGGGCGCGGAAGCGGGAGCCCAGGACCCGGCCGTCGATCACGGTGCCGGAGTTGGCCGAGAACACCATGTCCGGCAGGCCCGGTTGGGGTTCGATCACGGAGACCTCGTGGCCCAGGCGCTCGTAGGTCTCCTTCAGCGCCGTCCACTGCTCCATCGCGAGCGCGGTGCTGGTCGGGCGCGTGGGGTCCATCCACGGGTTGATCGAGTACTCGACCGTGAAGTGCGCCGGCGGGCACATCAGGTACCGGCGGGTGGTCGGCACGCGCACCTGCGTGGCGGGCGTGGGCACCTCGAGCACGATCGGCTCGTCGCCGGGGCCCGCGAAGGAAACCGAGGTCATGGATCGAAATGTAGATTGCGGTCGGACCGTCGAACAACGCCGCGATATTGCGTCTTCTGGGGCAGAATGTTGCGTGTGGACACGATCGACCAGCGAATCATTTCACGCCTGATGGCCAACGCCCGCTCCAGCTACGCCGACGTCGGCAAGGAGGTCGGCCTGTCCGCGCCCGCGGTGAAGCGGCGGGTCGACAAGTTGCTGGACACGGGCGTCCTGCGCGGCTTCACGGCCGTCGTGGACCCGGAGCAGCTCGGCTGGGGCACGGAGGCGTTCGTCGAGGTGCACTGCCGCGGCAACGTCGCGCCGCACGACATCCAGCAGCACCTGGAGCCGATGGCCGAGGTCCGGGCGGCCTACACCGTCTCCGGCGCGGCGGACGCGATCGTGCACCTGCGCGCCGCCGACATCCACCACCTCGAAACCGCGCTGGAACGCCTGCGCGCCGTCGAGATCATCGACCGCACCGTCTCGACCGTGGTGCTGTCCCGCCTCTTGGACCGACCGCCGGCACCCTAGAGTCGCGCGCATGGCCGAAGTGCTGCTGGACCGCTCCGACCGCGTGGCGGTCATCACCGTGCACGACCCGAAGCGCCGCAACGCGCTGACGCTCGACCTCTCCGACCAGCTCGTGGCGGCCGTGCGGACGTGCGAGGACGACCCCGAGGTGCACGCCGTCGTCGTCACGGGCGCGCCACCGGCCTTCTGCGCGGGCGCGGACCTGAGCGCGCTCGGCGAGGCCCGCGAGGAGGGCCTGCGCCGCATCTACGCCGGGTTCCTCGCGGTGGCCCGCTGCACGCTGCCCACGATCGCCGCCGTGGGCGGCGCGGCCGTGGGCGCGGGGCTCAACCTCGCCCTGGCCTGCGACGTGCGGCTGGTCACCGCCGACGCCCGGTTCGACGCGCGGTTCCTCCAGCTCGGCATCCACCCCGGCGGCGGGATGACGTGGATGCTCCAGCGCCTCGCCGGCACCCAGACCGCGACCGCCATGACCCTGTTCGGCCGGGTCCTGGACGGCGCCGCGGCGGTGTCCGCCGGGGTGGCCCTGGCGCGCGTCGACGGCGGGCACGACGAGCTGGTCGCCGCCGCGGTGGAGCTGGCGCGCCCTTCGGCCGAAGCGTCGCGCGAGCTGGTCCGCACCATCAAGGCGTCCATGCGCACCACCGCGGCCCTGACCGACCACGCCGAGGCGGTGGACGTCGAGCTGACGCCCCAGGCCGCCTCGATCGCCACGCCCGAGTTCCAGGCCCGGCTGGCGGCCGCGAAGGCCCGCATCAGCGGCCGCGGCTGACCTGGACACCGGCCCCAAATAGCTGTAACTTCGAGTAACAGTTACCCGTCAGTATTACTCGATTACTGCCGAGTTCCGCCCTCGCGCACCAGGTGGGACGAACCGTCCCGCACAGTGGTACGGGAGAAACCGGCGGCTGGGCGGGCACGACTACCCTCGCGGAGGGGGATGGGGCACCAGACCCTCCGGCGGTTGTGAGGAAAGGGATCGGCGTAGGACATGACTACCGACGTTGGTAACGGCGCCGCGCCAGGTGGCTCGCCCGAGGACACCGCGGCCGGGCGCAACGGCGCGGTCCGCAAGCTCGACCGCGTGGTGATCCGGTTCGCCGGCGACTCCGGCGACGGCATGCAGCTCACGGGCGACCGGTTCACCTCGGAAGCCGCCGCGTTCGGCAACGACCTCGCCACCCAGCCGAACTTCCCGGCCGAGATCCGCGCGCCCCAGGGCACCCTCCCCGGCGTCTCCAGCTTCCAGCTGCACTTCGCCGACTACGACATCCTCACCCCCGGCGACCGCCCCGACGTGCTCGTGGCGATGAACCCGGCGGCGCTCAAGGCGAACATCGACGACCTGCCCAAGGGCGGGATCCTCATCGTCAACACCGACGAGTTCACCAAGCGCAACCTGGTGAAGGTCGGCTACGCGAGCGACCCGCTGGAGGACGACTCGCTCACCGACACCTACCAGGTGCACAAGGTCGCGATGGCCACGCTGACCATCGGCGCGCTGGAGCACACCGGCCTGGGCAAGAAGGACGCGGAACGGGCGAAGAACATGTTCGCCCTGGGCCTGCTGTCCTGGATGTACCACCGGCCCACCGAGGGCACCGAGCGGTTCCTGCGCGAGAAGTTCGCCAAGAAGCCCGAGATCGCCGAGGCCAACGTGCTGGCGTTCCGGGCGGGCTGGAACTACGGCGAGACCACCGAGTCGTTCGCGGTGACCTACGAGGTCGCGCCCGCCAAGCTCAACCGGGGCACGTACCGCCAGATCACCGGCAACACCGCGCTCGCCTACGGCATCATCGCCGCCGGTCAGCAGTCCGGGCTGCCCGTGGTGCTGGGCACCTACCCGATCACGCCCGCCTCCGACGTGCTGCACGAGCTGTCCAAGCACAAGCAGTTCGACGTCACCACGTTGCAGGCCGAGGACGAGATCGCGGGCATCGGCGCGGCCCTGGGCGCGTCCTACGGCGGCGCGCTCGGCGTGACCTCGACCTCCGGTCCGGGCGTGGCGCTGAAGTCCGAGACCATCGGCCTGGCCGTGATGACCGAGCTGCCGCTGGTCGTCATCGACGTGCAGCGCGGCGGCCCGTCCACCGGCCTGCCGACCAAGACCGAGCAGGCCGACCTGCTCCAGGCGATGTTCGGCCGCAACGGCGAGTCGCCGGTGGCCATCGTCGCGCCGCAGTCGCCCGCGGACTGCTTCGACGCCGCGCTGGAGGCCGCGCGCATCGCGCTGACCTACCGCACGCCGGTGCTGCTGCTGTCCGACGGCGCGATCGCCAACGGCTCCGAGCCGTGGCTGATCCCGGACCTGTCCGAGCTGCCCGACCTGAAGGTGACGTTCGCCACGGAGCCGAACGCGCCGGACGGCTCGTTCTGGCCCTACCTGCGCGACCCGGAGACGCTGGCCCGGCCGTGGGCCGTGCCCGGCACCGCGGGGCTCCAGCACCGCATCGGCGGGCTGGAGAAGGCCGACGGCACCGGCAACATCTCCTACGACCCGGTCAACCACGACACCATGGTGCGGCTGCGGCAGCGCAAGATCGACGGCATCGAGGTGCCCGACGTCGTGGTGGACGACCCGTCCGGGCAGGCGCGGGTCCTGGTCGTCGGCTGGGGCTCGTCCTACGGCCCGATCGGCGCGGCCGCGCGGCGGGTGCGCAAGCTGGGCATGCCGGTCGCGCACGCGCACCTGCGCCACCTCAACCCGTTCCCCAAGAACCTGGGCGACGTCCTCGCCCGGTACGACCGGGTCGTCGTGCCGGAGATGAACCTCGGCCAGCTGGCGCTGCTGCTGCGCGCCAAGTACCTGGTCGACGCGATCAGCTACACGAAGGTGCAGGGCCTGCCGTTCAAGGCCGAGGAGCTTCAGGACGTGCTCGCCGACGTGATCAAGGGAGTGAACGCATGACGGCGACGGAACTGGGTCTGCCGACCGTGGGTGGCCTGGTCGGCGTGCCCACGGCGGACGAGCCGCAGAAGGCCAAGGACTACAAGTCGGACCAGGAGGTCCGCTGGTGCCCCGGCTGCGGCGACTACGTCGTGCTGAACGCCGTGCAGTCCTTCCTGCCCACGCTGGGGCTCAAGCGCGAGAACATCGTGTTCGTCTCCGGGATCGGCTGCTCGTCGCGGTTCCCGTACTACATGAACACCTACGGCATGCACTCGATCCACGGGCGCGCGCCGGCCATCGCGACCGGCCTGGCCGTGGCGCGGCCCGACCTGTCGGTGTGGGTGGTGACCGGTGACGGCGACGCGCTGTCCATCGGCGGCAACCACCTCATCCACACGCTGCGCCGCAACGTGAACCTCAAGATCCTGCTGTTCAACAACCGGATCTACGGCCTGACCAAGGGCCAGTACTCGCCCACCTCCGAGGAGGGCAAGGTCACCAAGTCCACGCCGTTCGGCTCGCTGGACCACCCGTTCAACCCGGTGTCGCTGGCGCTGGGCGCGGAGGCCACGTTCGTGGGCCGCGCGGTCGACTCGGACCGGGCGGGGCTGACCGAGGTGCTGCGGCAGGCCGCCGAGCACCGCGGGTCGGCGCTGGTGGAGATCTACCAGAACTGCCCGATCTTCAACGACGGCGCGTTCGACGTGCTCAAGGACGCCGACGAGGCCGCCCGGCGGATCATCAACGTGGTCGACGGGCAGCCGATCACGTTCGGCAACGGCGAGTACGCCGTGGTCCGGGACGGTTTCGGCCTGGCCGTGGCCAAGACCTCGGACGTCGCGCCGGAGGACGTCGTGGTGCACGACGCGTCGGACCTGAACCTGGCGTTCGCGCTGTCGCGGCTCTCCACGCAGGACCTCCAGCACACCGTCACCGGCGTGTTCCGCAACGTCGCCCGCACCACGTACGACGACGCGGCGCGGGCCCAGGTGGAGCAGGCGAAGGCGGCCAAGCCCGCGGACCTGCGCGCGCTGCTGCACGGCAAGGACACCTGGACCGTCGCCGGCTGAGCCGCCCGACACGACGGAGGACCCCTGTTCCGCCTCCCGGAACAGGGGTCCTCTCGCATCACCGGGTGGTCAGGGCGCCTGGCGGAAGCCCGCCTTCTCCGCGTCGGCGGTGGTGCGGAACCAGACGTCGGCGCGGGTCTCGCGGAAGTTCGCCGAGTCGTTGGTGAAGTAGCGGCGGCCGGTCAGGGTCGCCTTCACCTGGAACTCCGGCGCGGGCGCGAGGCCGTCCGACTTCGGCAGCACCGAGCCGGGGCCGAACGGCGACCGCGGGTTGAAGCCCTCCTGCTGGCCCTGGAAGCGGGTGCTGCCGGGCGAGGGCTGACGGCCGCCGGTGCTCGGGCTGAACCCGACCGGGCGCGGTCGCACGGGGCGCGGTGGCGGCGGGGTGATCGGCTTCGGCGCGGGCGGTGCGGGCGGCGGCGTGCGCTGGGCCGCGGGGCGGGTGGGGCGCTGCGGCAGGCCTGTCGGGTGCATCGGCACGGGGTTGCCGGCCAGCAGCTCGGGCGCGAGCGTCGGCACGAACGGCTGGTCGTTGCCGGCGGACGCCGGGGCCGGGCGGGTCTGCTCGGGCTCCGGCTCCTCGTCCGAGTCCGGCAGCGGCTCGAACAGGCTGCGCGGCCGGGCGGGCTCGCCGGTCTTCGGCTCGGGTGTCGCGGGCTTCGGCTCGGCGGTCCGGGCGGGCAGCGGCCGGTCGGAGGAGGACGGGACGAACGTCGGCTCGAACGCCGGCGGGTCGACCGGCTCGGGCGCGACCTCGGGTTCGGCGACGAGTTCCGCGCCGGAGGGTTCCGGCTCGGGCGCACGCGCCGCCCGCGGCTCGGGCGTCGGCTCGGGTTCGGCCTCGGGCCGGGCGTGCGACGGCTCGGTGTCGACCACGGCGCGGATGACGTCGGTCCGAGGCCCCTCCTCGTGGTCCCGGTCGTCACCCGCCGGCTCGTCGCGCGCCTGTTCGTCGTGCTCGCTGCGGGACTGCCGGGACTCGCGCTCGCGGGTCAGCTCGTCCAGGAACGCCTCGTCGCTGGCGGTCGGCCGGACGGGCTCGGACAGCTCGCCGTGCGCCGACTCGACGTCGACGGGCGCGAAGTGGCCGGTCAGGTCGTGCTCGGGCCAGACCTGCGCCTCGGGCGCCTCGGACCGCCGCTGCTCGCCGTCCACCTCGGCGATGGCCTCGGCCAGCGCGGTGGCCGGGATGAGCGTGGTCTCGGCGGCGGGGGCCGACGTGCGTTCCGGCTCGTCCTCCTCCTCGTGACCGGCGGTGTCGACGTCCTCGTCGTAGACCTCGCCGACGGGCTCCTCGCGCCACACCTCGCGCGGCTGGAAGACCTCGACCTCCGGCGGGGCGGTCGGCTCGTCGCGGCGGGGCGCGACCTCGGCGACCGGACCGGCCGGCACGGCGGGCATCACGGTGGTCGCCTCGGCGGGCAGCTCCGGCTCGTCCTCGGGCTGCCGGGGCCGCGGGCGCGGCGCGGGCTCCGGCGTCTCGCGGCCGTCCGGCGCGGGACCGGTCTGGCCGGGGGCCAACCGGTCGAACAGGCTGCGCGGCGGCTCGGCGTCGAACTCGGGGAAGTCGTGCTGCTCCTCGAAGTCGGACAGCGGCCGGTGCTCGTCGTCCAGCTCCTCCAGCAGGGAGTCGCGCTGGTCGAGCTTCATGTTCGTGACGTCGTACCGGACGGCCTCGGGCGCGGGCGTCTCGAGCCGGGCGCGCTCGGGGGTGGCGTCGGGCCGCGCGGGCTCGGGGGTCAGCACGTCGTCCGCCAGCGACCGGGACGCCTCGACGTGCCAGTCGTCGAACTCGTCGGAGGAGCCGGACCGCGACGTGGCGGAACCGCCGGACGTGCTCGTGGGGCGCGGCGAGGTGAGGAGGCGTTCCTCCAGGTCCTCCAGCTCGCGCTTGGCCGGACGCACCAGGACCAGCCAGGTCAGTGCGACGCCTGCCACGAAGGACAGCAGGCTCCACAGCCACACCTGCCCGAAGAGCGAACTCACGGGAGACCCTCCCACCGCTGCTTGTCACACCCCGACACGCTCCGCTTCCGGACCTTCACCCGGTAGGGGAAGCGGTGCCAAACTACCCTGACCTCCCGGTTCGGCGCGTGCGGCCGGCCGGACCCGTGGCCAGGGTTCGATAGTAGGCCACTTGGAGCAACTGACCAGCCAAAACGGTCGGCGTAGAGTGAGCCGTGTGCCACCGTTGACCAACGCCTCGACTGATTCGACGGGTGTCAACCGCACGAACCGGGGTATCGCTTTCGGCGTCGGCGCTTACTTCATGTGGGGCATCGTGCCCGCCTACTGGCCGTTGCTCCAGCCGGCCGGGTCGGTGGAGATCCTGGCGCACCGGATCGCGTGGTCGCTGGTGGTGATGGCGGTGCTCACCGCCGCGCTGGGCCGCTGGGCGGGCATCCGGGCGCTGTCGCTGCGCGGTTGGCTGATGGTGGCGGCCGCGTCCGTGCTCATCGCGGTCAACTGGGGCGTCTACATCCACGCGGTCAACACCGAGCACGTGGTCGAGGCGGCGCTGGGCTACTTCATCAACCCGCTGGTGAGCGTGCTGCTCGGGGTGCTCGTGCTGCGCGAGCGGTTGCGCGTGCCGCAGTACGCGGCGCTGGCCATCGCGGTGGCGGCCGTCGTCGTGCTGGCCGTCGACTACGGCCGGCTGCCGTGGATCTCGCTGGCGCTGGCGTGCTCGTTCGGCGTGTACGGGTTGTTGAAGAAGGTCGTGCCGCTGGACGCGACGGCCAGCCTGACCGCGGAGAGCGTGGTGCTCGCGCCGGTGGCGGTGGGCTACCTGCTGTGGCTGGGCCCGGCGGGCACGTTCCACTCCGGCGGCTGGGTGCACGCGCTGCTGCTGGCGTCGTCCGGGCTGGTCACGGCCGTGCCGCTGATCCTGTTCGGCGCGGGCGCGCGCCTGGTGCCGCTGACGACGATGGGGATGCTCCAGTACCTCGCGCCCGTGCTGCAGTTCGCGTGGGGCGTGTTCGTGGCGCACGAGCCGATGCCCGCGTCCCGCTGGTTCGGCTTCGCCCTGGTCTGGCTGGCCCTGGCGATCTTCACCGCCGACACCCTCCGCGCCCGCCGCCGCCTCCCCGTCCCCGACCTCCCCTGACCCCCGCGAGAGTCCAACGTCCGCGCGGCGAGAGTCCAACGTTCGGAGCACCTGAATTCAACGCTCACGCACCGACCGTTCGTCGTGAGCGTTGAACTCACGGTGCGCGAACGTTGGACTCTCGCGCTCTCAGCGTTGGACTCTCGCGCTGTGAGCGTTGGACTCTCGGGGGTCAGTGGGAGCGGGTGACGACGTACTCGCTCACGGATTCCAGGGCGTCGCGGGCGGTGCCGGCGGGGAGGACGGAGAGGGTGGCGCGGGCGCGGGCCGCGTAGTCGTCCAGGGTCCGGCGGGCACGCAGGAGGCCCGACGAAGCGCGCAGCAGGGCCAGGGCCTCGTCCACCTCGGCGTCGTCCTCGATGGGACCGGCCAGCAGCGTGGCCAGGCGCGACTCCGGCTCGTCCTGCAGCGCGTACAGCATGGGCAGCGTCTTCACGCCCTCGCGCAGGTCCGTGCCGGGCGTCTTGCCCGACTCCTCCGACGGCGACGCGATGTCGATGACGTCGTCGGAGATCTGGAACGCCGCCCCGATGACCTCGCCGTACGCGCGCAGCGCCTCCACCTGCTCCGGCGTGACGTCGGAGAACATCGCGCCGAACCGGGCCGCCGTGGCGATCAGCGAGCCGGTCTTCTCCGCGATCGTGGTCAGGTAGTGCGCGACCGGGTCCTCGCCGGCCCGCGGACCCATCGTCTCCCGCATCTGGCCCGTCACCAGCTCGGAGAACGTCTGCGCGATGATCCGCGCCGCGCCCGTGCCCAGGTCGGCCACCAGCGCCGACGCGTGCGCGAACAGGTAGTCGCCGGTCAGGATCGCGATGCTGTTGTCCCACTTGGCGTTGGCCGACTCCGCGCCGCGGCGCATGGTGGCCTCGTCCATCACGTCGTCGTGGTACAGCGTGGCGAGGTGGGTCAGCTCCACCACCGCCGCCGCCTTGATCACGCTCTCGCGGTCCCACGTGCCGCCGAACTGGGCGGACAGGATGGTGAACAGCGGGCGGATGCGCTTGCCGCCCGCGGACACCAGGTGCAAGGACGTCTCCATCACCGGGTGGAAGTCGCTCTGCACGACCTTGTGCAACAGCGCTTCCACCTCGGCCAGGCCGTCCTGAACCACCTCCGCGAGCACGGGGTCCGAAAACCGGAACCCCGTCCCCGCCCGCTCGCTACTGGTCACGGCTACAGAGCCTACGTACCACTAGAAGATGAACGTTCCGGCACCCGCCCAATCGAGGGCAAACGACGGGAAGACGCCCAGCACCAGCGTGACCGCCGCGCCGAGCGTGATGGCCACCGTGGTGAACGCGCCGGGCACGCTCACCGTCGGGCCGTCCGCCGCGGGCTCGCTGAAGTACATCAGCACGATCACCCGCAGGTAGAAGAACGCCGCCACCGCGCTCGCCACCAGGGCGACGACCACCAGCGGCACCATCTCGGCCTCCACGGCCGCCGCGAACACCACGAACTTGCCGACGAACCCGCTGGTCAGCGGCAGACCGGCGAGCGCGAGCAGCAGGAACGTGAACACGCCCGCGACCACCGGCGACCGCTTGGCCAACCCGGCCCACTGGGACAGGTGGGTGGCCTCGCCGTCGCCGTTGCGCACCAGGCTGACGATGCCGAACGCGGCGATCGTGGTGAAGCCGTAGGCCATCAGGTAGAACATCGTGCCGGACAGGCCCTGGTCGTTCAGCGAGATCGCGCCGATGAGCAGGAAGCCGGCGTGCGCCACGGACGAGTACGCGATCATCCGCTTCACGTCGGTCTGGGTCAGGCCGAGGACCGCGCCGATCACCATGGACACGATCGCCACGGCCCACAGGACGCCGTTCCACTCCCAGCTCGACCGCTCGAACGCGCCGTAGAGCACGCGCAGGATGCCGCCGAACGCCGCGACCTTCGTGCACGCCGCCATGAACGCCGTCACCGGCGTGGGCGAGCCCTGGTAGACGTCGGGCGTCCACGCGTGGAACGGGCCGACCGACGCCTTGAACAGCAGGCCCACCACGAGCAGGCCGAAGCCCGCGTACAGCAGCGTGTCGGACCGGTCGGTGGCCGTGGTCGCGGTGGCGATGTCGGACAGCTTCACCGAGCCCGCGTAGCCGTACAGCAGGGCCACGCCGTACAGGAAGAACGCCGACGCGAACGCGCCCAGCAGGAAGTACTTCACCGCGGCCTCCTGCGACAGCAGGCGGCGACGGCGGGCCAGGCCGCACATCAGGTACAGCGGCAGGGACAGCACTTCCAGCGCGATGAACATGGTCAGCAGGTCGTTCGCCGCGACGAACGTCATCATCCCGCCGAGCGCGAACAGCGTCAGCGGGAACACCTCGGTCTGCATCTCCTGCCGGCGCAGCTTCTCGCGCACGCCGACCGGCGCGCCCGGCAGGATCGAGGCGTCGGCGACGAACGCGCCGCCCGGCTCGACGGACCGGTCCGCGATGAGCAGCACCGCGCCCAGGCCGAGCAGCAGCAACGTGCCCCACAGGAAGATCACCGGGCGGTCGACCGCGATGGTGCCCGCCAGGGTCAGCTTGCCCTGTTCGAGCGTGCTGTCCGCGGACGCGTGCAGCACCACCCCGGCGCCCGCGGCGGCCAGCGCGAGCAGGGTGAGCACGACCTGCGCGCTCCACCGCTGCCCCTTGGGCAGGAACGCCTCGAACAGCACGCTGAGGCAGGCCGCGCCGAGCACGATCAGCAACGGTGCGACGGCCCCGTAGTCGATCTCCGGGGCTTGCAGCCGCTCCACTTGCGAGAGGAACGTCGTCACGTCACTTGCCTTCCTGCGCGACCGGGTCGGCCACCCCGACCTCGCTGAGCGTCGCCCCGACGGACGGGGTGATCACGTCCAACACCGGCTTCGGGTAGAAGCCGAGCACCAAGATCAGCGCCACCAGCGGCGCGAGCACGGCCAGTTCGCGCTTGTTCAGGTCGGGCACGGCCGCCCGCTCCGGGTCGACCGCCGCGCCCGGACCGCCGACCGCGTCCAGCAGCGCCGTGCCGCGCACGGGGCCCTGGAACACCCGCTGGTACAGCCACAGGACGTACAGCGCGGCCAGGATCATGCCGACGGCGGCGAGCACGGTGTAGACCGGCTCGTTCGGGTAGGAGCCGATCAGCACCAGGAACTCGCTGACGAACGAGTTGGTGCCCGGCAGCGCCAGCGACGACAGACCGGCCACGAAGAACAGGCCGCCCAGCACCGGCGTCAGCTTCGCCATGCCGCCGTAGTCCTCGATCAGGCGCGACCCGCCGCGGGCCATCACCATGCCGACGACCAGGAACAGCATGCCGGTCGAGATGCCGTGGTTGACCATGTAGAGCACCGCGCCCGCGCCCGCCTGCGAGCTGAACGCGAAGATGCCCAGCGCGATGAACCCGAAGTGGGCGATCGAGGTGTAGGCCACGAACCGCTTCATGTCGGACTGGCCCACCGCGAGCAGCGAGCCGTACAGGATGCCGACCACGGCCAGGATCAGCACGAGCGGCGCGAGCTCCTGGCTGGCCGCCGGGAACAGCGGCAGGCAGTAGCGCAGGAAGCCGAACGTGCCGATCTTGTCCAGGATGCCGACCAGCAGCACGCCCGCGCCCACGGGCGCCTCGGCGCCGGCGTCGGGCAGCCAGGTGTGCAGCGGCACCAGCGGCGCCTTGATCGCGAACGCGACGAAGAAGCCGAGGAACAGCCAGATCTGCGTGGACAGCGGCAGGTCGCGGGTGACCGTGACCAGGGTGGCCCAGTCGAACGTGCCGGAGCCGAGCTTGTCCGCGCTCACCACGTACAGGCCGATCACCGAGGCCAGCATGATGAGGCCGCCGAGCAGCGAGTACAGGAAGAACTTCATCGCCGCGTACTGCCGGTTCGGCCCGCCGAAGCGGCCGATCAGGAAGTACATCGGGACCAGCACGGCCTCGAAGAACACGTAGAACAGGAACACGTCGGTGGCGGCGAAGACGCCGACCATGCCGGTCTGCATGACCAGCAGCAGGGAGAAGAACCCGCCCGCGCTGCGGCCCTCGGGCAGCTTGTCCGCCCACGAGCCGCCGATCACGACCGGCACCAGGAACGCGATCAGCGCGATCATCACCAGCGCGATGCCGTCCACGCCGAACGACAGGTGCACGCCGAAGGCGGGGATCCAGTCGGCCGAGCTGGTGAGCTGCAACCGCTCGCCGCCCGGGTCGAACGCCGTCCACGCCAGCACGGCCAGCAGCAGCTCCACCAGCGAGAACGCCAGCGCGACCGTCTTGGCCAACCGGTCGTTGCCCCGCAGGAACGCCACCACCAGGCCGCCGACGAGCGGCAGCAGGAGCAGCGCGATCAGCGTCCAGCTCACGAGAACCTCACCATCAGCAGCGCGCCCAGGACGAAGACCGCACCCAGGAGCATGGAGAGCGCGTACGAGCGCACGAACCCGGTCTGCAGCCTGCGCAGCCGGCCCGAGCTACCGCCCAGCAGCGCCGCCGACCCGTTCACCAGGCCGTCGACGCCCTTGTTGTCCACGAACACCAGCGCGCGGGTGAGCCAGGTGCCCGGCCGCGCGAACAGCGCCTCGTTGAGCGCGTTGCCGTACAGGTCGGCACGCGCGGCGCGGACCGGGAACGACACCCGCGCCGGCCGCTCCACCGGCTGCTCCCCGCGCAGGAAGAGCAGGAAGCCGAGCCCGGCGCCGAGCGCCGACAGGGCCAGCACCAGGACGTTGACCACGCCGTGGCCGAGCACGCCGTGCTGCTCCTGCAGCTCGCCCAGCGACGGGGTGAGCCAGCCGGCCAGGTTGTCGCCGGAGGAGAAGAACCAGCCGGCGCCGACCGAGCCGACCGCCAGCACGATCATCGGGACCGTCATGCTCAGCGGCGACTCGTGCGGGTGGTACTCGCGGCCGTCCGCCGAGCGCAGCTCGGTGTACCGGGGCTTGCCCAGGAACACCAGGACGAACAGGCGGGTCATGTAGAACGCGGTCAGGCCCGCGCCCAGGGCGGCCACGCCGCCGAAGACCCAGCCGCGCCACCCCTCCATGCTGAACGCCGCCGCGATGATGGCGTCCTTGGAGAAGTAGCCGGACAGGAACGGGAAGCCGATGAGGGCCAGGTAGCCGAGCGTCCAGGTGACGAAGGTGATCGGCATCTTCTTCATCAGCCCGCCCATGCGGCGGATGTTGCCCTCGTCGTTCATGCCGTGCATGACCGAACCGGCGCCGAGGAACAGCCCGGCCTTGAAGAAGCCGTGCGTGAGCAGGTGCATGATGCCCAGCGCGTAGCCGATCGGCCCGAGGCCGACGGCCAGGATCATGTAGCCGATCTGGCTGACCGTCGAGTAGGCCAGCACCTTCTTGAAGTCGTCGTAGGCGCAGCCGATGACGCACCCGATCAGCAGCGTGAACCCGCCGATGATCATCACGACCAGGCGGCCGTCGGCCGACAGGTTGTAGAGCGGGTTCGAGCGCGCGATCAGGTAGACGCCCGCGGTGACCATCGTGGCCGCGTGGATCAGGGCGGAGACCGGGGTGGGGCCCGCCATCGCGTCCGGCAACCACGCCTGGAGCGGGAACTGGCCCGACTTGCCGCACGCGCCGAGCAGCAGCAGCAACGTGATGGCCAGCACCTCGGCCGAGGACAGCTCGCCGACGCGGGCGAACACGTCGGCGTACTGGGTGGTGCCCAGCTCCTTGAACATGATGAAGATGGCGATCGCGAGGCCCAGGTCGCCGACCCGGTTCATCAGGAACGCCTTCTTCGCGGCCGACGCCGCTTCCGGCTTGTACTGGTACCAGCCGATGAGCAGGTAGGACGCGAGACCCACGCCCTCCCAGCCGAAGTACAGCGTCACGAAGCCGTTGCCGAGCACCAGCAGCAGCATCGCGGCGACGAAGAGGTTCAGGTAGGCGAAGAACTTCCGCCGCCCGGCCTCGTGCGCCATGTAGCCGATCGAGTAGATGTGGATCAGCGACCCGACACCGGTGATCAGCAGCACGAACGTCAGCGACAGCGGGTCCAGGCGCAGGCCGAACTCCACGTTCAGCGCCGCGACCGGGATCCAGTCGAACAGGTGCACCTCGGTGGTGCGCGCCTCGGGCGCCAGCGCGACCGTGTCGAAGAACAGCGCGACCCCGTACGCGAACGCGGCGATCACGGTGGCGCAGCCCAGCAGGTGGCCCCACTTGTCGGTGCGCTTGCCGCCCACGAGCAGCACGAGCGCGCCGAAGGCCGGCAGGGCGAGCAACAACCAGGCGAGACTGCCGATCCCGCTGGCGGCAACAGGTTCCGTCACCGTGGACCTCTCAGTACTTCAGCAGGTTGGAGTCGTCGACCGAGGCCGAGCGACGCGTCTTGAAGATCGCCATGATGATCGTCAGACCGACCACGACCTCGGCCGCGGCGACGACCATCACGAAGAACGCCATCACCTGGCCGTCCAGCCCGCCGTTGATGCGGGCGAACGTGACCAGGCTGAGGTTCACCGCGTTGAGCATCAGCTCCACGCACATGAACACCACGATGGCGTTGCGCCGCACCAGAACGCCGACCGCGCCGAGGCTGAACAGCAGCGCGGACAGCAGCAGGTAGTACGTAGGGGTCACGACGACTCTCCCTTGAGCGCGCGCGCGTCGGGCTGGTGCCCGGTGCCGGACACCTCCGCGACATCGTCCTCGAGAGCTTCCCTCGCGGTCGTCTCGATCAGCTCGGACAGCGACTCGGGGGCGACCGAGCCGTCCGGCAGCAGGGCGGGCGTGGCCACCGAGTTGGCGGTGGCGAACACGCCGGGGCCGGGCAGCGAGCCGGGCCGGTCGCCGCGGAAGCGCTCCTCGACCAGCTGGCGCTGGGTCTTCTTGGCGTCCTTGCCGGTGCGCGAGGTGAAGGCGAGCACCATCGCGCCGACGGCCGCGGTGATCAGCAGCGCCGAGGTCAGCTCGAAGGGGAACAGGTAGTCGGTGAACAGCGCCTCGCCGATGTTGGCGACGTTGCCGCCGTTCTGCGTGTTCTGCTGGGCCAGGCCGACCGGCTCCACGTCGGTCAGCGCGCGGGCGACCGAGGCGACCACGAGGCCCGCGAAGCCGACCCCGATGACCGCCGCGGCGAGCCGCTGGCCGCGCAGCACCTCGACCACCGAGTCCGAGCTGTCCCGGCCGACCAGCATCAGCACGAACAGGAACAGCATCATGATCGCGCCGGTGTAGACGATGATCTGCACGAAGCCGAGGAACGGCGCCTGCTGGACCATGTAGAGCACACCGAGGCTGAGCATGGTGAGCACCAGCCACAGCGCGGAGTGCACCGCGTTGCGCGCGAAGAGCATGCCCAGCGCGCCGGCCAGCGCCAGCGGGCCGAGGATCCAGAACGCGACCGCCTCGCCCGTGGTGACGGTGTCGACCACGCGCTGGACCTCGTCGGGCTGCTGGAGCAGGAACGTGAGGCTCACTTGCGTGCCTCCTCTGGCCCGGTCTCCGCGGTCGCGCCCTCGGGCACGCCGGCCCGGCGCGCCAGCGTCGGCCCGTTCACGTAGTAGTCCTGCTCGTTCTCGCCCAACCGCATGGGGTGCGGCGGCTGCTCCATGCCGGCGAGCAGCGGGGCGAGCAGGTCCTCCTTGGTGAAGATCAGCTTCTGGCGGTCGTCGTCGGCCAGCTCGTACTCGTTGGTCATGGTGAGCGAGCGGGTCGGGCACGCCTCGATGCACAGGCCGCAGCCGATGCACCGCAGGTAGTTGATCTGGTAGTCCTTGCCGTAGCGCTCACCCGGGGAGTAGCGCTCCTCCTCGGTGTTGTCGCCGCCCTCGACGAAGATCGCGTCCGCCGGGCAGGCCCACGCGCACAGCTCGCAGCCCACGCACTTCTCCAGCCCGTCCGGGTGCCGGTTGAGCTGGTGGCGGCCGTGGAACCGCGGCGCGGTGACCTTCTTGACCTCGGGGTACTCCTCGGTGACGACCTTCTTGAACATCGTGCCGAAGGTGACGCCGAAGCCCTTGACGGGATCAAACACGCCCATCGCTGGCCTCCTTGTGTGAAGCTGCGGGTACCGCTGCCGGTTCCTGCGTCTCGTCGTCCGTGCCGGGCAGTTCCGCGACGCGCACCTGGCGGCGCGGCGGCGACTTCGGGACCTTCAGGTCCAGCGGCGGCACCGGGAAGCCGCCACCGGTGACCGGCACGGCGTCGGGGTCGTGCGGCTCGCGCTTGTCCGGCAGCAGGAACGCGATCAGCAGCACCACGACCAGGAAGCCGCCGATCACCATCAGCGCCGTGCCGGTGTCCAGGCCGCCGCCGGACTCCCACTCCTGGCGCAGGTAGCGGGCGAACGCCACCGCGACGAACCAGACCAGCGCGATCGGGACCAGGAACTTCCAGCCCAGGCGCATGAACTGGTCGTAGCGCAGGCGGGGCAGCGTGCCGCGCAGCCAGATGAACAGGAACAGGAAGGCCAGCGTCTTGATCACGAACCAGAGCAGGCCGAACCAGCCGCTGTTGAGGACGTGGTCGTCGCCGACGAACGGGAACCGCCAGCCGCCCAGGAACAGCGTGGTGGCGAGCGCCGACACGGTGACCATGTTGACGTACTCGGCGAGGAAGAACAGCGCGAACTTCAGCGAGCTGTACTCGGTGTGGAAGCCGCCGACCAGCTCCGACTCGGCCTCGGGGAGGTCGAACGGGGCGCGGTTGGTCTCGCCGACCATCGAGCAGACGTAGATGAGGAAGCTGACCGGCAGCAGGTAGAAGAACCAGCCACTGGCCTGCGCGTCCACGATGTCGGAGGTGGACAGCGAGTGCGAGTGCATGACGACCGCGATGATCGACAGGCCCATCGCGATCTCGTACGAGATGACCTGCGCGGCCGAGCGCAGCGCGCCCAGCAGCGGGTACGGCGAGCCGGACGCCCAGCCCGACAGCACGATGCCGTACACGCCGAGCGAGGAGCACGCCAGCACCACCAGCACGCCGACCGGCAGGTCCACGAGCTGGAGCGCGGTGCGCTCGCCGAAGATCGAGACCTCGCCGCCCAGCGGGATCACCGAGAAGGCGACGAACGCGGGGATGCAGGAGATCACCGGGGCCAGGAAGTACACCCACTTGTCGGCCAGGACCGGGCGGATGTCCTCCTTGAACGCGAGCTTCAGGCCATCGGCGAGCGACTGGAGCCACCCGCCGGGGCCGACCCGGTTCGGCCCGGGGCGCTGCTGCATCCGGGCCACGACCTTGCGCTCCCAGTTGATCATGAACAGGGTCATGACCACGAGGAACGCGAAGATGCCGACGACCTTGACGATGATCAGCCAGAGCGGATCGTCGGCGAGAAGTTCTGCGGTGCTCATGCATTGCCTCCGCTAGAGACGGCCACCACGGACCCGTGGCCGGCGACGAGGTTGCGCCGCACCGTGACCGCGCCCGAGTTGCCGGGCAGCCACACGACGCCGTCGGGCAGGTCGGCCGCCTCGACCGGCAGCACCACCTCGCCCCGATCGGTGGAGACGGTGATCTCCCCACCGAGTTCGACACCCAGGTGCGCGGCCGTGGCGGCGGACAGCTTGGCCACCACCGGGCGCGCGGTGCCCGCCAGGTTCGGCTCGTCGTCCTGCATCGAGCCGTTGTCCAGCAGCCGGCGCCAGGTCGCGAGGACCGCCTCGCCCTGCTTCGGCTGGGTGAGCAGGGGGGCGGGCACGGTCGGGGCCGCCACCCGGGCGGCGCCCGGGCCGAGCCGCGCGAAGTCGGCCGCGGCCGCCGCCGGGGTCTGCGTGAACAGGTCGGCGTCCATCTCGACGGCCAGCGTGTCCAGCACCCGGCCGTCCGGCAGCGCGCCGGTGCCCTCCAGCGTGGTGGCGAACGGGCGCGGGCGGCCCTCCCAGTTCAGGTAGCTGCCCGACTTCTCCACCGCGGGCGCGACCGGGAGCACCACGTCGGCGTGCGCGGTGACCGCGCTGTGCCGCAGCTCCAGGCTCACCACGAACCCGGCGGCCTCCAGCGCGCGCTCGGCGAGCGCCGGGTCCGGCAGGTCGAACGGGTCGACGCCGCCGACGACCAGCGCGTCCAGCCCGCCGCTCGCGGCGGCGGTCAGGATGCCGTCGGTGTCGCGGCCCGCCCGCGCGGGCAGCGCGCCCGCCTCGACGCCCCAGGCCCGCTCGACCTCGGCGCGGGCCGCCTCGTCGCCCACCAGGCGGCCGCCCGGCAGCAGCGTCGGCAGCAGGCCGGCCTCCAGCGCGCCCCGCTCGCCGGCGCGCCGCGGGATCCAGGCGACCTTCGCGCCGGTCCGCTCGGCCAGCGCGGCGACCGCGGAGAACAGGCCGGGCACCTCGGCGGCGCGCTCGCCGACCAGGATGACCGCGCCCGGCTTCGACAGGTCCTCGACCACGTCGGCCGCGTGCTCCGGCAGCGCGTTGAGCGCCGACGGCTCCTGGCCCGGCACGCAGGCCAGCAGGACGCCGTTGGTCTTCTCCACCGCGGGGGTCGTGTACTGGCCCAGGTGGAACACCTTCGTGCGGTTCTTGCGGGCCGCCTTGCGCAGCCGCAGGAACACGATCGGCGACTCCTCCTCGGGCTCGAACGCGACCAGCAGCGCGGCGGGCGCGGACTCGATGCCCGCGTACGTGACGCCGCCGTTGTCCGGGTTCGTGCCGAGGATCGCGCCGGTCAGGAACTCCAGCTCCTCGGCCGAGTGGGCGCGGGCGCGGAAGTCCACGTCGTTGGTGCGCAGCGCGATCCGGGCGAACTTCGAGTACGCGTAGGCGTCCTCGACGGTCAGCCGGCCGCCCGCGAGCACGCCGACGCCCTTGCCGTCACGCGCCTTCGCCAGGCCCTGGGCGGCGTGCTGGAGCGCCTCGGTCCAGGACGACTCCCGCAGCTCGCCGGTGGCCCGGTCGCGCACCAGCGGGCGGCGGATCCGGTCGGCGGCGGTGGCGTAGGTGAACGCGAAGCGACCCTTGTCGCAGGTCCACTCCTCGTTGACCTGCGGGTCGTCGCCCGCGAGCCGGCGCTGCACCTTGCCGCGCCGCCAGTCGGTGCGGGTCGCGCAGCCCGACGCGCAGTGCTCGCACACGCCCGGCGTGGACACCAGGTCGAACGGGCGGGCGCGGAACCGGTACGCGGCGCTGGTCAGCGCGCCCACCGGGCAGATCTGGATGGTGTTGCCGGAGAAGTAGGACTGGAACGGCTTCTCCTGCGCCACGCCGATCTGCTGCTGCGCGCCGCGCTCCAGCAGCTCGATGAACGGGTCGCCGGCGATCTGCGCCGAGAACCGCGTGCAGCGCTGGCACAGCACGCACCGCTCCCGGTCCAGCAGCACCTGCGTGGAGATCGGGATCGGCTTCGGGAACGTCCGCTTGTGCTCGTGGAACCGGGAGTCCGCGCGGCCGTGCGCCAGCGCCTGGTTCTGCAGCGGGCACTCGCCGCCCTTGTCGCAGATCGGGCAGTCCAGCGGGTGGTTGATGAGCAGCAGCTCCATCACGCCCTGCTGGGCCTTGTCCGCGACCGGCGAGGTGAGCTGGGTCTTGACCACCATGCCGTCGGCGACGGTCATGGTGCAGGACGCCTGCGGCTTCGGCATCGGCCGGCCGCCCATCTCCACCTCGACCAGGCACTGCCGGCAGGCGCCCGCGGGCTCCAGCAGCGGGTGGTCGCAGAAGCGCGGCACGACGATGCCCAGCCGCTCCGCGGTGCGGATCAGCAGCTCGCCCTTGGGCGCGACGACCTCCATGCCGTCGATGACGAGCTTCACGTGGCCCTCGGGCACCACCAGCTCGGCCTTCTGTTCAGGCGCGATCGTCATGCGCTTGCCCCCGCCAAGACCTGTGAGTTCTGGTCGCACAGAGCCAGGAACTCGTGCTTGAAGTACTTGATGCCGCTGGTGATCGGGCTGACCGCGCCGTCACCGAGGGCGCAGAACGAGCGGCCCAGGATGTTGTCGCAGACGTCCAGCAGCGTGTCGATGTCACTGGCCGTGCCCTCGCCGCGCACCATCCGCTGGAGGATCTGGACGAGCCAGTAGGTGCCCTCGCGGCACGGCGTGCACTTGCCGCAGGACTCGTGCTTGTAGAACTCGGTCCACTTCATGACCGCCCACGGCACGGACACCGTCTCGTTGAAGATCTGCAGCGCGGTGGTGCCCAGCATCGAGCCCGCCTCGGCCGCGCCCTCGAAGTCCAGCGGCACGTCCAGGTGCTCGGCGGTGAACAGCGGGGTGGACGAGCCGCCCGGCGTCCAGAACTTCAGCGGGATGCCGTCCTTCATGCCGCCCGCGAGGTCGAGCAGCTCGCGCAGCGTGATGCCCATCGGGGCCTCGTACTGGCCGGGGCGCTCCACGTGGCCGGACAGCGAGAAGATCTTCGGCCCCGGCGAGCGCTCGCGGCCCATGCTGCGGAACCAGTCCGCGCCGCCGTTGACGATGTAGGGCACGCTGGCGATCGTCTCGACGTTGTTGACCACGGTCGGCGAGGCGTACAGGCCGGCGGTCGCCGGGAACGGCGGCTTGAGCCGGGGCTGGCCGCGCCTCCCCTCCAGCGAGTCCAGCAGCGCCGTCTCCTCGCCGCAGATGTACGCGCCCGCGCCCGCGTGCACGACCAGGTCGAGGTCGAAGCCCGAGCCGAGGATGTCCTTGCCCAGGTAGCCCGCCTCGTACGCCTCGCGCACGGCCGCGTGCAGCCGGCGGATCACGTGCAGCACCTCGCCGCGCACGTAGATCGCGGCGAAGTTCGCCCGGATCGCGTACGAGGTGATGATGATGCCCTCGATCAGCGAGTGCGGGTCCGCCATCATCAGCGGGATGTCCTTGCAGGTGCCCGGCTCGCCCTCGTCGGCGTTGATGACGAGGTAGTGCGGCTTGCCGTCGTTCTGCGGGATGAAGCCCCACTTCATGCCGGTGGGGAAGCCCGCGCCGCCACGACCGCGCAGCCCCGAGTCCTTGCACTGCTGGATCAGCTGGTCCGGGTGGGCCTTGAGCGCCTTGCGCAGCGCCGTGTAGCCCTCCAGCTGCTCGTAGGTCTTCAGCGTCCACGAGCGCGGCGACAGCCAGCGCTTCGTCAGGACGGGAGTCAGGTTGTCGACCACGTCAGCTCCCTCTACCTACTTCTTCTCCGGCAGCGGCGGGAACTCCGCGTGGTCCGGCATGGCCGGCGCGGTCCACCCGCGTTCCGCGGCGATCTTGGCCCCGCGCACGGTCTCCGGCGCGGCCGACGGGCCGTCCAGGTCCGCCTCCCGACCCTCGAAGAACCCGGCGAGCTGCAGCTCGGCCTGGCGGAAGTCGGTCAGCGGCGCGCCCCGGGTCGGGTGCGGCTTCTCCCCCGCCTGCAGGGACTTCACCAGCTCCAGCGCGCCGTCCGGCGTCTGGTTGTCGAAGTACTCGTAGTTGACCTGGAGCACCGGGCCGAGGTCGCACGCCGCCAGGCACTCGGCGTGCTCCAGCGTGATCGAGCCCGGCGCGCCCGGCTCGCCCGCGGTCTCCTCGTGACCCACGCCGAGGTGGTCCTTGAGCTTCGCGTAGATCGCGTCACCGCCGAGCGCGGCGCACAGCGTGTTCGTGCAGACGCTCACCAGGTGCTCGCCACACGGGCGGCGCTTGTACATGGTGTAGAACGTCGCGACCGCGCTGACCTCGGCGTTGGTGAGGTCGAGCTGGTCGGCGCAGAACGTGATGCCCGCCTGGCTGACGTAGCCCTCCACCGACTGCACCAGGTGCAGCATCGGCAGCAGGGCCGAGCGCGCCACCGGGTAGCGCGCGATGATCGCCTGCGCCTTGTCCACGATCGACTGGTCGAACACGCCGGTGTCGACCGGGTTCTCGGTCACCAGCCGCTGCGTCTCGACGGGGTCCAGCGGCGAGGCCGCGTAGACCTCTTCGGAAGTGCTCATCGGTCACAACCACCCATCACCGGGTCGATAGAGGCCACCGACGCGATGACGTCGGCGACCATGCCGCCCTCGCACATCGCGGGCATCGACTGGAGGTTCACGAAGCTGGGTTCGCGCACGTGCACGCGCATCGGCCGGGTGCCGCCGTCGGAGACGATGTGGTAGCCCAGCTCGCCGCGCGGCGACTCGATCGGGACGTACACCTGGCCCGCCGGCACCGCGAAGCCCTCGGTCACCAGCTTGAAGTGGTGGATGAGGGACTCCATGGACTGGCCCATGATCTTGCGCACGTGCTCCAGCGAGTTGCCCATGCCGTCCGCGCCGATGGTCAGCTGCGCAGGCCACGCGATCTTGGCGTCCTCGACCATGACCGGACCCGGCGTCAGGTTGTCCACCGCCTGCCGGACGATCCGCAGCGACTGGTGGATCTCCTCCAGGCGCAGCCGGTAGCGGGCGAACGAGTCGGCCTCGTTCGACGTGGGCACGTCGAACTCGTAGTTCTCGTAACCGCTGTAGGGCTCGACCTTGCGCAGGTCCCACGGCAGGCCCGCGGAGCGCAGGATCGGACCGGTGATGCCGAGCGCGAGGCACGCGTCCACCGGCAGGTAGCCGATGCCCGCGAGGCGGTTGCGCCAGATCGGCTGGCCGGTGAGCAGCTTGTCGTAGTCGGGCAGCCGGGAGTCCATCACCTTGATGAAGTCCTTGATCCGCTGCTCCGCGCCCTCGGGCAGGTCCTGCGCCAGGCCGCCGGGCCGGATGAACGCGTGGTTCATCCGCAGGCCGGTCAGGAACTCCAGCAGGTGCAGGACCTCTTCGCGCTCGCGGAAGCCCGCGGTCATGCCGGTCAGCGCGCCCAGCTCCATGCCGCCGGTGGCCAGGGCCACCAGGTGCGAGCTGATCCGGTTCAGCTCCATGAGCAGCACGCGGACCGTCTGCGCCCGCTGCGGCACGGTGACGCCGAGCAGCTTCTCGACCGCCATGCAGTACGCGGCCTCGTTGTGCAGCGGGGCCAGGTAGTCCATGCGCGTCACGAACGTGACGCCCTGGGTCCAGTTGCGGTACTCGACGTTCTTCTCGATGCCGGTGTGCAGGTAGCCGATGACGCTGCGGGCCTGGGTGACCGTCTCGCCCTCCAGCTCCAGCACCAGGCGCAGCACGCCGTGCGTGGAGGGGTGCTGCGGGCCCAGGTTCATGACGATGCGCTCGTCACCCGCGGCCTCGGCCAGCACCTCGTCCCAGTCGCCGCCGGTCACGGTGTAGACCGTGCCCTCGGTCGTCTCGCGGGAGCCCGCGTACGCGTCGGGGTTCGGCGTGGTGCGGGTGGCGTCGTGGGAGTCGCTGTCCCGACCCGGGTCGCTGGTGTCGGTGCCCGTGGTCACGTCGGAAAGTCGCTCGGTCATGAGTAGGACCGCCTCTGGTCTGGCGGGGGGATCTCCGCGCCCTTGTACTCCACCGGGATGCCGCCGAGCGGGTAGTCCTTGCGCTGCGGGTGGCCGTCCCAGTCGTCCGGCATGAGGATCCGGGTGAGCCCCGGGTGGCCGTCGTAGACGATGCCGAACATGTCCCAGGCTTCGCGCTCCTGCCAGTCGGCGGTCGGGTAGACCGCGACCACGCTGGGGATGTGCGCGTCGTCCACGTCGACCGCGACCTCCAGCCGGATGCGCCGGCGGTAGGTCATCGACGTCAGGTGGTACACCGAGTGCAACCGCTGCGGCGCGTCCGGGCCGTAGTCGACCCCGGACACCGAGCTGCACAGCTCGAACCGCAGCGCCGGGTCGTCGCGCAGGATGCGCGCCACGTCCACCAGGTGCTCCCGGCGCAGGTAGAAGGTGATCTCGCCGCGGTCGACGGTGATCTGCTGGACCGTGTCGGAGGGCAGGCCCCGCTCCCGGATGGCGGCCAGCAGCTCGTCGGCGACCTCGTCGAACCAGCCGCCGTAGGGCCGCTCGGAGGGCGCGGCGACGTGGGCGGGCAGCCGCAGGCCGCCGAAGCCGGAGGTGTCGCCGCTGCCGGAGATGCCGAACATGCCCTTGCGCGCCCGGCCCGCGACCACGCCGCCGCGCGCGAGGTACTCCTCGTGCTCGGCCTCGTTCATGCTCGCCGAGCTGAGCGCCTCGTCGTTGCCCGGGGTGTCGGCCCCGGGGGTCTTGGCGACCTCGCCGTTGGCGTTGTTGTCTCCAGCTCCGGTCTCATTTGGCATTGCCGCTCACTTCTTCGCAAAGCGCTCGGAGGACGGGATGAGGTCGGTCCGGTGGCCCGACTCGGCCAGCAGCGCGGCCCGGTTCGGCCCGAGCGGTTCGTCCATGATCTTCGCGTGGATCTTGAGGATCGCGTCGATCAGCATCTCCGGCCGCGGCGGGCAGCCGGGCAGGTACATGTCGACCGGCACGACGTGGTCCACGCCCTGCACGACCGCGTAGTTGTTGAACATGCCGCCGCTGGAGGCGCACACGCCCATGGCGAGCACCCAGCGGGGCTCGGGCATCTGGTCGTAGATCTGCCGCAGCACCGGCGCCATCTTGTTGGTCACCCGGCCCGCGACGATCATCAGGTCGGCCTGGCGGGGCGAGGCGCGGAAGACCTCCATGCCGAACCGCGCGAGGTCGTAGCGCGGGCCGCCGGTGGTCATCATCTCGATCGCGCAGCAGGCCAGGCCGAAGGTGGCGGGCCACAGCGAGGACTTGCGGGTCCAGTTGACCAGCTTCTCCACGCTGGCGAGCAGGATGCCGTTCGGGAGCTTCTCTTCGAGACCCACTTCGCTTCTCCCCCTCAGTTCCAGTCCAGGCCGCCGCGACGCCACACGTAGGCGTACGCGAAGCCGACCGTCGCGACGAACAGGGCGATCTCCACCAGGCCGAACAGGCCGAGCCGGTCCGCGGACACCGCGAAGGGGTAGAGGAACACCATTTCGATGTCGAACAGGATGAACAGCATCGCCGTGAGGTAGTAGGCGACCGGCATGCGGCCACCGCCCACCACCGGTTGCGGCGACGGCTCGATGCCGCACTCGTAGGCGTCGAGCTTCGCGCGGTTGTAGCGGCGGGGACCGATGTACGGCGCGGCCGTCACCGAGAACAGCGCGAAGGCCGCGGCGAGGGCGAACATCAATACGAGGGGGAGGTAAGGGTCCAGCACTCTCCGTCGTCCTTTCCTCGCTGTCGCGGTGGTGGTGCACCGCCGACCGTTGCGCACCCTAAAGGGTGTTCTTGCGGCCTCCGGAGGTTAGGCGGGCCTAACAATCCGCAGGTCGCTTGTGAAACACTTCACAAGGCATCTCAGCCGGTTGTGAACTGATTCACAAGACCTGAGGCCCAGTGTAGAACGTCACACAGAGGCGTGACGGGCACCCCCGTCATACCGGTTGACCTGCACTTTCACGGTGCAGATCGACGGTCGGCGGACGGGGACGTGAACGGGAACACACCCATAACGAAACAGCGCCGTCCCGGAGGACGGCGCTGCATCGTTCAGGTGAGGGCGGTTAGGCCGTTGGGGCGAGCTTTGTCGCGGCCGTGATGATGCGGTCGAACGAGTCGCCGTCCTTCGGGTCGTAAAGGCCCGCGAGGAGCTTCAGGACCAGCTTCATCAGGGTCTTGCGCGGCAGCCCGTACTTCGTCGCGGTGCGCATCACGGTGGGGTTGCCGATGAGCTTGCTGAAGATGTTCCCGAGCCGGTAGTAGCTGCCCAGGGCCTGCTCGATGCGCAGCGGGTAGCCGTGCAGCGCGCGTTCACGGCTCGCGCCCTGGCGGGCCAGGGCCTGCACGACGGTCTCGGCCGCGATCCGGGCCGACTCCATGGCGTAGCCGATGCCCTCGCCGTTGAACGGGTTCACCATGCCGCCCGCGTCGCCGACCAGCAGCAGGCCGTCGCGGTAGTGCGGCTTGCGGTTCAGGCCCATCGGCAGGGCCGCGCCGCCGATCTTGCCGGTGGCGTGCTCCTCGCGGAAGCCCCACTCCTCGGGCGTGCCGTCGAGCCAGCTCTTGAGCAGCGCGCGGTAGTCCGTGGTGCCGTACGCCTTGGAGGTGCTGAGGATGCCCAGGCCCACGTTCACGGTTCCGTCGCCCATGCCGAAGATCCAGCCGTAGCCGGGCAGCAGCACGTCGTTGGCGCGGTCCCACAGCTCCAGGTGCGACTCCAGGTAGTCGTCCTTGGTGCGGGGGCTGGCGTAGTAGCGGCGGACCGCGACGCCCATCGGCTTGGCGTCGTCCTTCTGGATGCCGACGCTGAGCGCGAGGCGGGCGCTGACGCCGTCGCAGGCCAGCACGAGCGGCGCGCGGTAGGTGACCGGGGTCTTGTCCGGGCCCTGCTTGGCCGTGACGCCGACGACCCGGCCGTTCTCCACGACCGCGCCGGTGACGGTGGTCTGCTCGTGCATCCGCGCGCCCGCCGCGACGGCGGTCCTGGCGAGCATCTCGTCGAAGTCCTGGCGGGGGCGGACCACGCCGTAGGGCGGGAACGTGGCCAGCTCGGGCCAGTCCAGCTCCAGCGTGACGCCGCCGCCGACCACGCGCAGGCCGCGGTTGTGCAGCCAGCCGGCTTCCTCGCGGGTGTCGATGCCCAGGTCGATGAGCTGCTTCACCCCGCGCGGGGTGAGGCCGTCGCCGCACACCTTCTCGCGCGGGAAGGTGCTCTTCTCCAGCAGCACCACGTCCAGGCCCGCGCGTGCCAGGTAGGTGGCCGCGGTGGAGCCCGCGGGCCCCGCGCCGACCACGATCACCTCGGCGTCCTCGCCTGCCTTGCGGCGGCTGGGAGTCGTCATCCCCGCTCCTTGTGCCCGTGTTCACAAAGTCCCGGGGCCGAGTCTACTTGCGCGTGACCGGGGGCCTCGCGCTCGACGGCCGGGCGGGCTTCGTGCCGCGGTGCAGGGCCACCATGCCGCCGGTGAGGTTCATCCAGGCGACGTCCTCCCAGCCGGCGCGGGCCACGATCTCGCCGAGGGCGCGCTGGTCGGGCCACGTGCGCATGGACTCGGCGAGGTACTTGTAGGCCTCCGGGTTGGAGGAGACGAACCGGGCGATGAGCGGCAGGATGCGCAGCAGGTAGCGCATGTAGACGAAGAGGAACGGCCGGAAGGTGGGCGTGGAGACCTCGCACACCACGAGCCGTCCGCCGGGCTTGACCACGCGCGCCATCTCGCGCAGGGCGGCCTCGGTGTCGTTGAAGTTGCGCAGCCCGAAGGAGACCGTGACGGCGTCGAAGGAGTCGTCGGCGAAGGGCAGGCGCAGGGCGTCGGCGGCGACCTTGGGCACCGGCCGGTGCGCGCCGCCGAGGAGCATGCCGAGGGAGAAGTCGGCCGCGACGCACCACGCGCCGGAGGCGGCGTACTCGACCGTGGACACGGCCGTGCCGGCGGCGAGGTCGAGCACCTTCTCGCCGGGCTTGGCGTCCAGCACCCGCCTGCTCCACTCCCGCCAGCGCCGGTCGAACCCGAGCGTCATGACGGAGTTCGTGCGGTCGTAGCCCCGGGCGACGCCGTCGAACATCTCGGCGACCTCGCGGGGGTCCTTGTCCAAACCTGCACGCGACATGCCGGAAGCCTAAGTGACACCCCCACCACCCGCGTGTCCTACGCCCGGAACGCGAGTGTCCTACGTTCAGAACGCGTGAGTCCTACGTTGAGAACGCGAGTGTCCAACGCTCAGGTACCCCGAGTTGAACGCTCAGGACGGCCGGGCTGTGTTCCGAACGTTGAACTCGGGTGTTCCGAACGTAGGACTCACGCGTTCCGAACGTAGGACTCTCGCGTTCTGGACGTAGGACACGCGCGTTTTGGAGGTAGGACACGCGCGGGGTCAGGTGGCGCGGAGGGCGGTCAGCATGCCGGTGACGGCGGTGTGCCAGGGGTACTCCTCGGCGCGGGCGCGGGCGGCCGAGCGGCGGGACGGTTCCGGGTCGTCCAGGAGGCTGGTCACGGCGTCGGCGAACGCCGGGGCGTGGTCGGGGACGGCGGCACCGCAGTCGGGGCGCACGATCTCCCGCAGCGCCGAGGAGGCGGAGACGACGACCGGCGTGCCGGACGCCAGCGCCTCCAGGGCGGCGAGGCCGAACGTCTCGTGCGGGCCCGGGGCCAGGGAGACGTCGGCCGACGCGAGCAGGTCGGCCACGGCGGCACGGTCGCCGACGTGACCGAGGAACGTCACCGGCAACCCGGCCGCACGGCGTTCCAACGCCTCCCGGCGCGGCCCGTCACCGGCGACGATCAGCCGCACGGCGTGCCCGGCCGCGTGCAGCTCCGCCGCCGTGTCCACGCTGCGCTCCACGTGCTTCTCCGGCGACAGCCGCCCGCAGTGCACGAGCAGCGCGTCCGCGCCCCGCGCCAGGTCCGCCCGCAACGACCGGTCGCGCCGGGCCGGCGTGAACGTCCGCAGGTCCACCCCCAGCGGCACGCGGGCCACGTTGCGCGCGCCGATCCGGTCGAACTCCTCCCGCGCGAACTCCGTCGTGCACACCACCGTGTCGTACGAGGCGGCCATCCGCGCGTTCGCCCGGTCCGCGCCCCGCCGCGCCAGCGCCGCCGGCAGCAGGAACTGCTCCAGCAGCCGGTCCAGCCGCTCGTGCGAGATCACCACGCTGGGCACGCCGCGCGCCGCCGCCCACCGGCCCATCCCCCGCAACGTGAGCCGGTCGGAGACCTCCAGCCGGTCGGGCGAGAGGTCGTCCAGCAACGCCCGCACGCGCCACGGGTCCACCGCCCGGTACCCGCCCGTGCCGGGGATGCGCGGCGCGGGCAGCGTGATCCGCCGGACCCCCGGCGACAGCTCCTCGTCCGCGTGCGCCGGCCCCGGCACGACGAGCGTGACGTCGTGGCCGCGCGCCGCGTACCCGCCGCCCAGGTGGTGCAGCGCCGTGCGCAGGCCGCCGGACCGGGGTCCGTAGAAGTTGGCCAGCTGGACGATCCTCATGCGGCGCGGCGCTCCGGCACGCCCAGCACGGCCGCGTAGTGGCCCAGCAGCTCGTCGCACACCGCCGACCACGTCCGCCCCCACACCCACCGCCGCGCCGCCAGGCCGAACCGGCGCCGGCGCAGCGGGTCGGCCAGCTCGACCACGGCCCGCCGGAGCTGGTCGTCGTCCGAGAACAGGTACCCGGTGGTCGGCAGCACCAGGTCACGCGGCCCGCCCGCGTCCGGCGCGACCACCGGCACCCCGCTCGCCAACGCCTCCTGCACCGCCTGGCAGAACGTCTCGTGCGGCCCCGTGTGCACGAACACGTCCAGGCTCGCGTAGGCCGCCGCCAGGTCCGTGCCGCTCCGGAACCCGAGGAACGCCGCGCCGGGCAGGTCGCGCCGCAACCGCGCCTCCTCCGGCCCCTCGCCGACCACGACCAGCCGCACGCCGGGCAGGTCGGCCAACGCCGCGAGCCGGTCCACCCGCTTCTCCGGCGACAGCCGGCCGACGTACCCGACCAGCAGCTCACCCCCCGGCGCGAGCGAGGCGCGCAACGCGTCGTCCCGGCGGGAGGGGTGGAACAGCTCCACGTCCACCCCACGCCCCCACCGGTGCACGCGCGGCACGCCGTGCTCCCGCAGCGCCTCCACGGCCCACGTCGACGGCGCGAGCGTCCGGTCGGCCTGGGCGTGCAGGCGCCGCGTCCACCGCCAGGCGGCGCGCGCGGTCAGGCCGAGGCCGTAGTGGCCGGCGAACCCGGCGACGTCGGTCTGGTAGACCGCGACCGTCGGGATGCCGAGCCGACGCGCCGCCGACAGCCCGCGCGCGCCCATCACGAACGGGCTGGCCAGGTGCACGACGTCCGGCCGGAAGCCGGCCAGCGCGGTCAGCACCTTGCGCGTCGGCACGCCCACGGGCAGCGAGCTGAACCTCGGCAGGTCCACCGCCGGCACGCGGACGACCGGCGTGCCGCGGTGGTCGTCCTCCCCCGCGCCGGGCGCGACGACGAGCGCCTGGTGACCGTGCGCCCGCAGGTGCTCCAGGATCCGGAGCACCGAGTTGGTGACCCCGTTGACCTGAGGGAGGAAGCTCTCGGTGACGATCGCTACGCGCACGCCGATCACCCTGCGGTGCCGAGGACACGACGGCGTGACACCTCGGCGAACGCCCGCCGAACTCCTCGCGTCGCGGTTGACGTTGGCCCCGGGTTCACCTGGAGTACGCGACGCGGTCACTGCGTGCGGTCACACTAGGTCGGCATGACCGTCTTGTCGTCCCGGCCCACGCAGCCCGTCGATCCCGGCCTGGTGTCGATCGCGCTGGAGATAGCCGGTCGGCTCGCCAACGACGCGTCCGACGTCATCATGGCGACCGCCGGTCGGGGCGCGCGGCCCGACGAGGGCTCGTCGCCGTTCGACTGGGTGACCGACACCGACCGGACGCTGGAGCGGCACACGCGGCGGGTGCTGACCGCCGAGTTCCCGCACATCCCGGTGTTCTGCGAGGCCACCGACGACGACAGCGGCGCGAGCGACGCCGAGTTCCGCTGGGTGGTGGACCCGGTCGACGGCACCGCGAACTACGTGGCGGGCGTGCCCTGGTGCGCGTACAGCCTGGCGCTGGTCGACCGGTGGGGTCCGGTCGTCGGCGTGGTCGCGGACCCGTACCGGGCCCAGATCTACGCCGCCGCGCGGGGGCGGGGCATGCGGGCCAACGGGACGCCCGTGCGGCTGGGCGAGCAGGCGGTCAGTTCGATCGTGTGCACGGAGATGACGCGGACCGGGCCGTGGCCGGGGATGGGCGAGTTCATCTCGCGGGCGGCGGTGGCGGGGACGGGCGTGCGCGTGCTGGGCTCGAAGGCGCTCGCCGTGGCCCAGGTGGCCCTCGGCCACGCCGCGGCGGCGGTGCTGGACAGCTACCACGAGTGGGACGTGGCCGGCGCGGTCGCCCTGGCCGTCGAGTCGGGCGCCGCAGTGCTCGACCGGAGGGGCGAGGACGACCCGCTGCCGGTGGACGGCCTGCTCGTGGCGATGCCGGGGGTGGCGGAGGAAGTGCTGGCCTGGTGGCAGGCGTCGACCTCCCGCTGACTCCGCCGTCGCCCGAAGGGCTGCCATGACGCGTTGGACCATGTGCCGCACGTGATCGGCTGGGACAACGTTCGCGCCGCCCGGCCCACCAGGGCTTGCAAGTGAACCCGGTCCACCCGCCGGACGACGGGTTGCCGGGCTTCGCGCTGTACGGGGGGAGCAGGCGTCGCGCCGGCCGGTCTAGGCGTTGCCCAGGTGGGGCAGTTGTTGTTCCAGCACTTCCAGGTGCGTGCGGACCGCGTCGAGCGAGGTCTGGTCCAGCAGGCGCAGGGCCACGCGGCCCACTTCGTCCTCGAACGAGGTGAAGTCGCGGACCGCCGCGTTCAGGCGCTCGGTCACCGGGTGGGCTTGTTCCGCGCCCAGCGCGCGGCCCAGGTCGGCGACGCGGCGGACGTCCGGCAGTTCGCCCTCGAACTGGGCGGCGATCCGTTCCAGCCACTCGCGGGCCGGGGACGGCGGCACGGTGGCGACCGCGGCGCGCACCCGCCGCACGGACAGCTCGCAGCGGGCCACCATGGCGGCCCAGCGGTCGTTCTGCGGAGGCGGAGGCGGAGGCAGCGGCGGGAGCGGCCCGGCCGCCGGCGGCGGCAGGACGGGACGGCGGGAACGGCGGCGGACCGCGCCCACCACCAGGCCCACGAACGTGCCGGGGACGCCGCCCGTCATCACGCCCACCATGCCGGACGCGATGAAGCTCACGGCGAAGGACGGCGGGGTCTCCTCCACCGCCGCCGACGGCAGCGAGATGCCGAACAGGATCAGGGCCGTCATCAGCGCCGTGCCGATGAGCAACCCCAGGAGCGCCGACCGTGCCATGCGCACAATGTGCCAGATCAGGCGTCGTAATCCACGGTGATCGCGGGACTGACCGCGACCGACTGGCAGGTCAGCACGAACCCCGCCTCCACCTCGCGCGGCTCCAGGGCGTAGTTCCGCCGCATCTCCACCTCGCCGGACGTGACCAGCGCGCGGCACGTCCCGCACACGCCGCCCTTGCACGCGAACGGCAGGTCGGCGCGCACCCGCTGGGCCGCGTCGAGGATCGGCACGTCGGCCGGCAGCGGCACCTCGGTGGTCCGGCCGTCCAGCACCACGGTCGCGACCGCGGCCGTCGCCGGGGCCGACGACTCACGGCGCGGCGGGGGCGGCGGCTCGTCCACGTAGAACAGCTCGTGGTGCACCGCGGCCGGGTCGACGCCGAGGGACCCCAGCACCTCCCGCGCGTCCCGCACCATCCCGTACGGCCCGCACAGCCACCACTGGTCCACGTCCGCCCACGGCACGACCGTCGCGCACAACGCCCGCAGCTTGGCCGCGTCCAGCCGCCCGGTGAACAGCTCCACGTCCCGCGGCTCCCGCGACAGCACGTGCACCAGCTGGAACCGGGCCGGGTAGCGGTCCTTCAGGTCCGCCAGCTCCTCGGCGAACATGACCGTGTCCGCCCGCCGGTTCCCGTACACCATGGTCACCCGCGCGCCCCCGGCCAGCACGGACGCCGCGATCGACAGCGCGGGCGTGATGCCGGAGCCGGCCACCAGCAGCCCGTGGTGCGCGCCCCCGGACGGCGTGAAGTCGCCCGCCGGCGGCAGCACCTCCAGCACGTCGCCGGGCTGCGCGCGGTCCACCAGTTGAGTGGAGAACAGGCCGCCCTCCACCCGCCGAACGCCGATGCGCAGCGGGCCGCCGGCGGGCGCGCAGATCGAGTACGAGCGCCGCTCGTCGCCGTTGCGCAGGGTCAGGTGCTGCCCCGGCGCGAACGCGAACTCCGCCGCCAGCTCGTCGGGCACCTCGAACGTCACCGCGACGGCGTCCGAGCACAACCGCTCGACCGACGCGACGGTCAGCTTGTGGAACACCGGCCGCGCCATCAGATCTCCTTCACGTGCTCGAACGGCTCCGCGCAGTCCGCGCACCGCCGCAACGCCTTGCACGCCGTCGAGCCGAACCGCGACACCTCGGCCGTGCGGGACGACCCGCACCGGGGGCACGGCACCCGGCGCGACGGCGGGGTCAGGTTCAGCGGCACCGGCCCGACCGCGCGCGGGCCCAGCCGGGCCGGCGGCGCGATGCCCGCCTCCCGCAGCTTGCGCAGCCCGTCCTCGCTGATCCAGTCCGTGGTCCACGCGGGCGACAGCGACAGCCGCACGTCCACCGCCGCGTACCCCGCCGCCAGCAACGACCGGCGCAGGTCGGCGGCCATCTCGTCCAGCGCCGGGCAGCCCGAGTAGGTGGGCGTGATGGTCACCGTCACCCGGCCGTCCCCGTGCTCGGTCACCTCCCGCAGCACGCCGAGGTCGGCCAGGGTGAGCACCGGCAGCTCCGGGTCCCGGACCCGGGCCGCGACGTCCAGGGCGGTGGTGGTCACCACTTCGCCCCCGGCAGCGAGCGGTGCAGGTGCTGCATCTCGGCGAGCAGGTAGCCGAACGCCTCGGTGTGCACGCCGTCACGCCCGGCCCGGCCGTTGACCCGCGCCGCGGGCACGTCGGCGGGCCGCGCCAGCCCGGCCGCCGCCAGCACCGCGTCCAGCACCTCGTCCACCTCGGACCGCAGCCCGGCCGGGTCGACCGCGATCCCGGCCAACCGCAGCTCCACGGGGTGCGCGGTGAACAGCTCGTCCAGGAACGGCCACACCCGCTCCAGCCCGGCCCGCATCCGCCGGTGCGACTCCTCGGTGCCGTCGCCGAGCCGCACCACCCACTGCGCCGCGTGGTCGCGGTGGTAGGCCAGCTCCTTCACGGCCCTGGCCGCGACCGCCGCGAGCACCGGGTCGGCGCTGCCGCGCAGCCGCGAGCACTGCGCGAGCTTCCACGACGAGAACACCAGCAGGCGCGCCATGGTGGTGGCGAAGTCGCCGCCCGCGCGGGGGCCGCACTCGATCTCCGCCAGGTGCACGTTGCGGAACTCGCGCTCGTCGCGCAGGTACGCCAGCGCGTCCTCGTCCCGGCCCGCGCCCTCGACCTCGCCGGCGCGGGTCAGCAGCATCCTGGCCTGGCCGAGCAGGTCGAGCGCGATGTTGGCGAGCGCGACGTCCTCCTCCAGCTCCGGCGCGCGGGAGCACCACTCGGCCAGCCGCTGGGACAGCACGAGCGCGTCGTCGCCGAGCATCAGGCAGTACGCGGCGAGGTCGGCGCGGTCGACGTCGGGCACGTCGCGGTCCACGCCGGCCAACGCCTCGGAGAACCCGGTGCCGAACGCCCAGTGCGCGTCCTCGTGGTCGTCCACCAGGGATTCGTACGCGTTGTCGAAGCTCATCGGGTCACCGCACGTTCGTCGGAAGGGGCGTTGTCACCGTGCCCGCACCCTGGTCACAGGTGCGGCACGTCCTCGGGGATCTCGTAGAACGTCGGGTGCCGGTACACCTTGTCCCCGCTCGGCTCGAAGAACGGGTCCTTCTCGTCCGGCGACGACGCGGTGATCGCGGCCGCCGGCACGACCCAGATCGACACGCCCTCGTTGCGCCGGGTGTAGACGTCGCGGGCGTTGCGGAGGGCCATCTCGGCGTCCGGCGCGTGCAGCGAGCCGACGTGCACGTGGTTCAGGCCCCGCTTGCCGCGCACGAACACCTCCCACAGCGGCCAGGACGAACTCATGCCACACCTTCCCGGGCCGCGTGCTTGGCGGCGTGCGCCGCGGCGGCGGCACGCACCCACTCGCCGTCCTCGTGCGCCTTGCGCCGGTGCGCGATCCGCTGCGCGTTCGCCGGGCCGTTGCCGCCGACGACCTGCCAGAACTCGTCCCAGTCCGGTTGGCCGAAGTCGTGGTGCCCGCGTTCGGGGTTCCACCGCAGCTCGGGGTCGGGCAGCGTCACGCCCAGCTTCTCCGCCTGCGGCACGGTCATGTCGACGAACTTCTGCCGCAGCTCGTCGTTGGTGTTGCGCTTGATGCGCCACTTCATCGACTGCTCGGTGTTGGACGACTCCGCGTCCGGCGGGCCGAACATCATCAGCGACGGCCACCACCAGCGGTCGACCGACTCCTGCACCATCGCCCGCTGGGCGTCCGTGCCGGACATCATGGTCATCAGCAGCTCGTAGCCCTGCCGCTGGTGGAAGGACTCCTCCTTGCAGATGCGGATCATGGCCCGCGCGTACGGCCCGTAGGACGTGCGGCACAGCGGCACCTGGTTGCAGATGGCCGCGCCGTCCACGAGCCAGCCGATCACGCCCACGTCGGCGTAGGACAGCGTCGGGTAGTTGAAGATCGAGGAGTACTTCTGCCTGCCCGAGATCAGCTTCTCGGTCAGCTCGGCCCGGTCCGCGCCCAGGGTCTCGGTCGCGGCGTACAGGTACAGCCCGTGCCCGGCCTCGTCCTGGACCTTGGCCAGCAGGATCGCCTTGCGCCGCAGCGAGGGCGCGCGGCTGATCCAGTTGCCCTCGGGCTGCATGCCGATGATCTCGGAGTGCGCGTGCTGCGCGATCTGCCGGATCAACGTCCGGCGGTAGCCGTCCGGCATCCAGTCCCGCGGCTCGACGCGCTGCTCGGCCGCGACGGTGCGCTCGAAGCGGTCCTCCAGGTCCATGCGCCGATGTTACACCTGGAGGGCGAATTTGGGCAGAACTGTCACAAACGCGGTCGCGGACTCCGCCGCAGCCACCAGACCAGCGGCAACAGCACCGCCCACACCGCGAGCAGGAACGTGCCGATCGGCAGGAGCGCCAGCACGGCGGTCCGCCCGGCGACCCGCGCCACCTCGGGGTCGGCCGTGTCGTACTCGACCCGCACCAGCTGGCCCGGCTCCAGGCCCTCCGGGTAGAGCAGGCCCTGCGACGGGCTCACCACCGCGCCGTCCTCGGTGGCGAAGCGCACGACCGTGCGCTGGAAGGAGACGGACACCACTTCGGCGGTCGCCTTGCCGAGCCGCTTCCCGATCATCAGGTCGTCCCGCCAGCACGCCGCGAGCAGGATCACGCCGATGAGCGTCACCACCGCGCCCAGCAGCACCAACGCCCGGCTGACCAGCAGCCGGACCCTGGGGCGCGCACCTGTCCGCACTGCGTCGTCCACCACAAACCAGGAGTCTAGGGCGGCCCTAACCGCCGGATCTCAGCGACGAGTCCATACCCTCGACGGCGTGACCTCAGCTCCTGCCTCGCGGACCCGACCACGGCTGCGCGTGCACACCAGGCGCGTCGCGGGCGACGACCTGCTGGGCACGCTCCCCGCGCCGACCGGCGCGCTGAGCTGGGTGCGCGACGGAACGGGCCTGGTCGGGTGGGGTGAGGCGGCCCGGTTCGAGGTGTCGGGGCCGGACCGGTTCGCCGCCGCCGACCGGTGGTGGCGCGAGTTCACCGAGGGCCTCGTGGTGGACGACGGGCTCGGTGTGCCCGGCACGGGACCGGTGGCGTTCGTCAGCATGGCCTTCTCCGACCGCCCCGGGCACTCGGTGCTGATCGTGCCGGAGGTCGTGGTGGGCAGGCGCAACGGCCACAGCTGGCTGACCACGGTCGGCGACCCCGGCACGCGGCGGGTCGAGCCCGTGCGCAAGCCGTCCGAGGTGCGTTACGGCGACGGCCGGTTCTCCGTCACCGCGTACCGCGAGGCCGTGCGCGCGGCGGTGGCGCGGATGCGGGAGGGCGAGCTGGAGAAGGTGGTGCTCGCGCACGACCTGCTCGCGGTCGCCGACACGGGCATCGACCACCGGTTCGTGCTCGACGGCCTGGCCCGCCGGTACCCCGAGTGCTGGGTGTACGCGGTCGACGGGCTGATCGGGGCCACGCCCGAGCTGCTGCTGCGGCGCAGCGGGTCCGTGGTCGACTCGCGCGTGCTCGCCGGCACGACGTGGCCGCACGACGGGATGTCGGACGACGAGCTGGCCGCCGCGCTGCTGTCGTCGGGCAAGAACCGGGGCGAGCACGAGTACGCGGTGGCGTCGCTGGTGGACACGCTGCGGCCGTTCTGCTCGGCCCTGTCGGTGGAGGGGCCGTCGGTGCTGCGGCTGCCGAACGTCTCGCACCTGTCCAGCGACGTCATCGGCACGCTGCGCGGCACGCCGTCGCTGCTCGCGCTCGGCGAGGCGCTGCACCCCACGGCGGCCGTCGGCGGCACACCGCGCGCCGACGCCGTGGCCATGATCGAGGAGCTGGAGGGCATGGACCGCGGCCGCTACTCCGGCCCGGTCGGCTGGATCGACGGCAACGGCGACGGCGAGCTGGGGATCGCGTTGCGCTGCGCCCAGGTGGAGGGCCGCACGGCCCGGCTGTTCGCGGGCTGCGGCCTGGTCGCCGAATCGGACCCGGACTCGGAGGTCCGGGAGGCGCACGCCAAGATGCTGCCGTTCCGCGAGGCCCTGGAAGGTCTGTGACGGCCTCAGCCGGACCGCCACTCGACGCACGCAGGCCGCCGCCGGGTCAGGATGAGCTGATCCACGGCGGCGCAGACCTCATCCAACGAGACCTCCGCGCCCGGCGGGACCGCCGCCTCGTGGCCGGACCAGGTCCAGTAGCTCGCCCAGTCGTCGTTCGTGCCGTTGACCGGCACGAACTCGCCGTCGCCCTCGTACCACACGAGCGCGCCGACCTCCCCCCGGACGCCTGCCACCAGGGTCGGAGAGGATTCGTCCCCGCCGACCTGGAAGTGCCACACGAGCCCGCCTTCGGAGGGTTCGCCGCTCGCCGCCCCCACCGCCCGCAGCGCGGCGACCACCGCTGTCGCGTCGCCCAGTTCGAGCACGTTGACCTGATCACGTCCAGCCAGGACGGACTGCCCGGGTGCGGTCATGCTTGATGGCCGCCTCTCGTCCGCCGGCCGTTCCGCGAAGCCCTCGAAGGCATGTGACGGCCGCTACTCCGCCTTGAGATGCGCGAGGAAGCGGGACCACGCGGCGGAGCCAACCCACAACGAGCCACCGCCGGCGTTCTTGGAGTCGCGCACGCCGACACCGTGCCCGGGGGTGATGCGGCACTCGACGCACGCGTCGCTACCGCCGGCGCTGTGGCTGCTCTTGAACCAGCCCGTGTCACGCGGGGCGTTCGGCATGGTCGTCCTCCTGTAGCCGCCGGCGGATCAACCCGATCGTATTTCGATCGACGACATGGCAAGCCTCACGTCACCCGACAGTTCCGCGAGGCCCTGGAAGGTCTGTGACGGCCGCTACTCCGCCTTGAGATGCGCGAGGAAGCGGGACCAGGCGGTGGAGTCGACCGACAGTGAGCCACCGCCGGGGTTCTTGGAGTCGCGCACGCCGACGCCGTGGTCGGCGGTGATGCGGCACTCGACGCAGTCGTCGCTGGCGGGGGCGCTGTAGGTGCTCTTGAACCAGCCCGTGTCACGCGGGGCGTTCGGCATGGTCGTCCTCCTGTAGCCGCCGGCGGATCAACTCGATCGTATCCGCGTGGCCACGGGCGAGTTCCTGCACTTTCCTGAACGCCCGCAACAGGTTCGCCGTGTCGACCGGCTCGTCGAAGTAGCTGGACGGCCCGTAGATCGTGGGTGTGAAGGCGACGCTGGGAGCGGTGCCGTCGAAGTCCAGCACGATGACGCCGGCGCTGGGGACGGGGTTGCGCAGGTCGCCCGGCCTCAGCACCTGGACGGTCAGGTCCGGGTGCTGCCCGGTGAGGCGGAGCAGGTGTTCGAGCTGCTCCCGCCTGACTTCCGGGTTTGCACCGAAGCAGTCCAACGCGTCCTCGGTGAACACGAATTCGAGCTTCTTCGGCCGATTCGACTCCAGGATCTTGACTTGCCGGTCGCGGCGGAAGGTGTAGCGACCTTCGACGCCCGCCTCCGAAGACTCCCAGAACACACCGTCACCGGCGCTCATCCCGGAACGGATGTACCCGGGAGCCTGGAGGAGACCGGGCACCACGCCAGGCTGGTAGCAGTGGATCGCGGTGGCGTCGGCCTCCATGTCGGCCAGCCGTTGGAACGAGCCGGGCAGGGTGTCGGTGTACGGCGGGATGTCCTTGGCGCTTCGGCGCAGGCGCTTGCGGGCCCGCGCGCCCAGTTCCAGCGCGGTCGCGCGTTCCGCGCCGTGCACGTCGAGGAAGTCGAGCACCCGCGCGAGCTGGTCGGTGCTGAGCGTCGCCGTGCCGTCCTCGACCTTGCTGATCCGCGAATCGCTCACCCCGAGGCTCGCGGCGACCTCCGCCTGGGACGCGCCGCGCGAGCCGCGGTAGCGCTTGAGCGACAGGCCGAGCTGCCGTCGTTCCACGGTCTGACGAGCGCGCATCGGCGGCCTCCGAGTGGTCTACCCGATCGAGGGAGTGCGTAAGGGGAACTTTCACCATAACGTGTCCCCTCACACATCGTAGCGGACGGCTACTGTGCGTAGACGCAACGGGAGGACGGGCGTGATCACTGCGGGCGGGACCGACGTGGAGGCGTGGGTCAGGGTGGACGACGAGTGCGACATCGTCTGCGAGGTGGACCGGGACGAGGTGCAGTTCCGGTTCGGCGGGACGCGGTCGTTCGCCCTGGAGCTGATCTTCACCGAACGCGGGCTGGAGAACCTGAGCCGGATCAGCGCGGACGCGTTGCGGCGGTTGCGGGAGCGCTGAACGACAACGGGGCCGCCCCCGGAGGGACGGCCCCGCCGCACGGCGACGCGATCAGTGGTGGTGCTGCGCCAGCAGCTCGCGCGTCTCCTGGATCTTCTTGAACGACTTCGGCTCGGCCGGCGCGGACCGCGCCGCGAACCCGGTCGAGCCCGGCGCGGCGGCCGGCTTGCCCGGCGTGAACAGCCAGGTCTGGAACAGCTCGTCGAGCTGCTTGCCGGACAGCCGCTCGGCGAACGCGATGAACTCCTCCGTCGTCGCGTCACCGTTGCGCTTGGCCTGCGGCCACTCCTTGAGCAGCCGGAAGAACGCCTCGTCGCCGATCTCGGCCCGCAACGCGTGCACGGTCAGCGCACCGCGGTCGTACACGGCGCTGTGGAACTGGTTCGCCGCGCCCGGGTCGCCGGGCAGGACCTGCCAGAACTCGCTGTCGGCCGGGTACAGCGAGTAGACGTAGTCCGAGTTCTCCTGGACGGTGCCCTCGCCGACCTGCTCCGACCACAGCCACTCGGCGTAGCTCGCGAAGCCCTCGTTCAGCCAGATGTCCCGCCAACCGTGCACGGACACCGAGTCGCCGTACCACTGGTGCGCGATCTCGTGCGCCACCACGTAGGTGTTGGAGCCGCGGCGGAAGAAGCCGGCGTCGTAGGTCGGCCGGGTCTGGTTCTCCAGCGCGAAGCCGATGCCCGGCGTCGCCACGCCCCCCTGCGCCTCGAACGGGTAGGGGCCGAACTGCGTCTCCAGGAACTCCGTCACCTCGGGCGTGCGCTCGATGCTCGCCACCGACGCGCCGTAGTCGTCGCCCAGCCGCTCGGAGTAGGCGTTGAGCACCGGCTGGCCGTTCGGCGCGGTGGACTGCCGGATCTCGAACTGGCCGATGGCGATGAACGCCAGGTAGGTGGCCTGCGGCTGGAGGCTGCGGTAACGCCACCGGGTCCAGCCGTTGATCTGCTGGGTGGTGCCGCCGAACAGGCCGTTGGAGAGCACCTCGACGCCGGTCGGCACGGCCACCGACACGTCGAACTTCGCCTTGTCGGTCGGGTGGTTGTTGCTCGGGAACCACCACGGCGCGATGTCGGGCTGGTCGATCGCGAGCGCGCCGTCCGGGGTGCGCTTCCACGCCGTGTAGCCGTCCACCGCGTGGCTCGACGGCACGTCGGAGTAGGTCACGACGACCGTCACGTCCGAGCCCTTGCGCAGCGTGCCGCGCGGGTCGACCACGAGTTCGCCGCCGTTCTGGGAGAACGCGGCCACCTTGTTGTTGACCCGGACCGAGCTGACCTTCAGCAGGAAGTCGAGGTTGAACCGGCTCAGGTCCTGGGTGGTTTTGGCCAGGATCGTCGTCGTGCCGGAAAGGTTGTCGTTCGCCGGCTGGTAGTTGAGCCTGATGTCGTAATGGGAAACGTCGTACCCGCCGTTGCCCGCATTCGGGTAGTACGGGTCGCCGATGCCCGGTGCACCCGGCTGTGCCGCCGTCGCCGTGCCGGCGAGGAGCAGCAAGGACGCCGCGGTGGCGGTACCGAGGGTCAGCTTCGCTCTCAAGGACATGCGGCGAAGCTAGCCGCGACCGACGGCGGGCTGTACCCCCGACGGTAGGATTCCGCCTAATGGAATGAGCTGGACACGGCCGACTTCAACCGCGCGTGCAGATCGCGCAATTCGTGGCGTTCCGCCCGGATTTCCACCACGCGGATTCCGCTCGGCCGGTCGAGCGCGCGCCCCAACTCCTCGGCGGTGGCGACCGCGGTGTGCGGCACGCGGTACGCCGCGCACAACGACGCGAGGTCCACGCCGTGCGGCGTGCCGAAGACCCGCTCGAACGTCGGCGCGTGCTCCTTCGCGCCCTGCTCCAGCAGCGCGAAGATGCCGCCGCCGTCGTCGTTGAGCACCACGACGGTCAGGTCGGGGCGCGGCTCGCCGGGACCGATGAGCAGGCCGTTGGCGTCGTGCAGGAACGTGAGGTCGCCGATCAGCGCGAAGGTCGGGCCGCAGGCCAGCGCGATGCCCGCGGCCGTGGAGACGCTGCCGTCGATGCCCGCCACGCCCCGGTTGGCGTAGGTGCGCACGTCGCGGCGCGGCTCGGCGACCAGGTCCACGTCGCGGACCGGGTTGGAGGAGCCGAGGAACAGGTTCGCGCCGGACGGCAGCGCGGCGACCAGGTCGCGGGCCACCCGCAGGCCGGTCGGCCAGGGCTCCCGCGCCAGCAGGTCGTCCACCACCTCGGCGACCGCCTTGTCCGCGTGCTGCCAGGCGGTGAGCCAGTCGTGGTCCACCTCGTGCTCGCCGAGGGCCAGGTCGGTGGACGTGTGCGTGGCCGCGAACTGCGGGTCGGGCCAGTCGGGCTCGTCGGACAGCACGTGCACGACCGGGGTGCGGGCGATGAGCCGCAGCACGCCGCGGGAGAGCGTGACGCGGCCGACGACCACCACCGCCTGCGGGGTGAGGTGGTCGGGCAGGTCGCCCGCGTTGAGCAGCAGCGCGCCGTGGCGCAGGCCGTGCCCGGTCGGCTCGGCGATCACCGGCCAGCCGGCGCGCTCGGCCAGGTCGGACGGGTCGCGGTCGGTGTCGCCGACGAGCACGAGGGTGCGCGGGCCGAGGTGGTCGGCCGGGCTGGTCGCGGTGGTCGTGCGGCGGGTCGTGCGGGTCCACGGCACGTCGAACGGGCGGCCGTCCAGGGACTCGGGCCAGTCCTCGTCGCCACCGGGCACCAGCGGCTCGCGGAACGGGACGTTGACGTGCACCGGGCCTTGGTCGCGGGCGGTGGCCACGGCGCGGCACACCAGGGCGCGCCACAGGCCGTTCTGGCCGGCGCGGCGCTCGGCGATGGGGAACTGGAGCGTGTCCGTGCCGAAGATGCGCTGCTGGTCCACGGTCTGGCTCGCGCCGGTGCGGTGCAGCTCGACCGGGCGGTCCGCGGTGAGCGCGATGAGCGGGACGCCCGCGTGCCGGGCCTCCAGCACCGCGGGGTGCAGGTTCGCCACGGCGGTGCCCGAGGTGCAGGTGACGGCGGTGACCCCCGCGCCGCCCTTGGCCAGGCCCAGCGCCAGGAAGCCCGCGGTGCGCTCGTCCACCCGGACGTGCAGCGTGATCCGCCCGGCCGCGGCGGCGTCGTGCAGGGCGAACGACAGCGGTGCGTTGCGCGATCCGGGGCTCAGCACGACGTGCCGGACGTCGTTGCGGATCAGCTCGTCGACGAGCACCCTGGCCTGCGCGGTGGACGGGTTCACCCGGCCATTGTCGCGCAGCGCCCGACCAGGTGATTCCGCGCGCCGGGCGGACCGGGGCCCGCTCACCGCGCGGAGCGGGCATATTGTCCCTGCCGTGGCAGATCAGGACGTATCCGAGCTGTTCGACCCGACCCGCTGGAAGCGGGTGGAGGGCTTCGACTTCACCGACATCACCTACCACCGCGCGGTGGACCAGGGCACGGTGCGCATCGCGTTCAACCGGCCCGAGGTGCGCAACGCGTTCCGGCCGCACACCGTGGACGAGCTGTACCGCGCGCTGGACCACGCCCGGATGAGCTCGGACGTCGGCTGCGTCCTGCTCACCGGCAACGGCCCGTCGCCCCGCGACGGCGGCTGGGCGTTCTGCTCGGGCGGCGACCAGCGCATCCGCGGCCGCAGCGGCTACCAGTACGCGTCGGGCGAGACGGCCGACACCGTCGACCCGGCCAGGGCGGGCCGGCTGCACATCCTGGAGTGCCAGCGCCTGATCCGCTTCATGCCGAAGGTCGTCATCGCGGTGGTGCCCGGCTGGGCGGCCGGCGGCGGGCACAGCCTGCACGTGGTGTGCGACCTCACGCTGGCCAGCGCCGAGCACGCCCGGTTCAAGCAGACCGACGCCGACGTCGGCAGCTTCGACGGCGGCTACGGCTCGGCCTACCTGGCCCGGCAGGTGGGCCAGAAGTTCGCCCGCGAGATCTTCTTCCTCGGCCGCACGTACAGCGCCGACGACATGCACCGGATGGGCGCGGTCAACGCCGTCGTGCCGCACGCCGAGCTGGAGGACGCGGCGCTGGAGTGGGCGAAGGAGATCAACGGCAAGTCGCCGACCGCCCAGCGGATGCTGAAGTACGCGTTCAACCTGATCGACGACGGTCTGGTCGGCCAGCAGCTCTTCGCGGGCGAGACCACGCGCCTGGCGTACATGACCGACGAGGCCGTGGAGGGCCGCGACGCGTTCCTGGAGAAGCGCCCGCCGGACTGGTCCGACTACCCCTACTACTACTAGGCACCCATGATCACGATCGACCGACTGCGCGCCGCGTTGCGCGGCGAGGGCGACCCGGTGGCGACCCGGCCCGAGGCCCGGGTCCCGCTGCGGGGCTGGGAGACCGGGGCCGTGCTCGCGGTGGCGACCTCGGGCTCCACCGGCGAGCCGAAGACCGTGCTGCTCGGCGCGGACGCCCTGACCACGTCCGCCGAGCTGACCCACGCCCGCCTCGGCGGCCCCGGCACGTGGTTGCTCGCGCTGCCGACCACGCACATCGCGGGCATCCAGGTGCTCGTCCGGTCGGTCGTGGCGGGCACCGAGCCGGGGGTGATGGACCTCGCGCCGGGCTTCCGCGCGTCCGACTTCGCCGTCGCGGCGCGCCCGGTGCTGGCCCGGCCCGGCCCGCACTACACCGCGCTCGTGCCCACGCAGCTCGCCCGGCTGGTCGCGGCCGACGGGCCGGGCCTGGCCGCGGTGCGGCGGTTCGACGCCGTGCTGATCGGCGGCGCGGCCACCCCGCCCTCCGTGCTGCGGCGGGCGCGCGACCTCGGCGTCCGGGTGGTGACCACGTACGGCATGAGCGAGACGTCCGGCGGCTGCGTCTACGACGGGCTGGCGCTCGACGGCGTGCGCGTGCGGCTGGTGGACGGCCGGGTCGAGGTCGGCGGGCCGGTGCTCGCGCTCGGCTACCAGGGCGGCGAGCGGTTCGGCGAGTGGTTCCGCACCGGCGACCTGGGCCGGATCCGCCCGGACGGCACGCTGGAGGTGCTGGGCCGCGCCGACGACGTGATCATCAGCGGTGGGGAGAACGTCGCGCCCCTCGCGGTCGAGCGGGCGCTGACCGCGCAGGCGGGCGTGCGCGAGGCGTGCGTGGTGGGCCTGCCCGACCCCGAGTGGGGTCAAGTGGTGGCCGCGGCCGTGGTGCCGGAGGATCCGGGTGACCCGCCCGACGCGGACGAGCTGTGCGCGGCGGTCGGCGAGGTGGTGGGGCGGTTCGCCATGCCGAAGCGGGTCGCGTTCGTGTCGGAACTGCCGCTGCGAGGTCCGGGCAAGGTGGACAGGAGAGCGGTCGCTAGCTCGTTTGGGTGAGTTTCTGTCGAGTTGTCAATCTTGTTGGTTGACAGGTAACCACACAGGCGATTGGCTCGGCAGCGCCGGGACGCGCGGCCCTGCAGCGGTCCCCTCCGCACCGCGCGTCCGGACGAGGAGTGCTGCGATGACCAGGCGCTACCTGCTGATACCGCTCGCCGTCGCCACCGTCCTGACCGCGGGGCTCGTCGCACCCGCCGCGGCCGCGGGCGCGACCGAGTGGCGAGCCGACCTGACCACCGTGGACGCCGACGACAACGGCGTCACCACGCACGACGGCGCGGTGCGGCTCGACCGCGCCGCGCCGACGCCCGCCAGCGCGCGGGCCGCGCTGCGGACCGGGTTCCTGCAACTCGACCCGCGCACCCTCGCCGCGCCGGTGAACGCCGTCGCGGCGACCGTGAAGAGCACCGTGCCCGCCGGGGCGGAGGTCGCCGTGGACGTGCGCGGCGCGCTCGGCGACGGGCAGTGGACCGAGTGGGTCGAGGCGCGCCCCGACGCGCCGGCCGTGCTGCCGACCGCCGTCACGACCGTGCAGGTCCGGCTCGCGCTCACGGCCGAGAAGGCGTCGCCCGAGGTCAGCCGGCTCGACCTGCGGGCGTTCACGACGGTCGCGGCGGCGGGGGTCGGCGCGCAGGCCGCGGGCCTGTCCTACCGCGTCTACGCCACCCGCGAGGGCCTGGTCGGCGGCACCACGGCGAACGGGCACGTCATCGTGAGCCGCGACCACTTCGTCGCCCTGCCGTCGCGGCGCGGCCTGTCCGCCAAGGGCACCGGCACCTACAGCGTCCGGGTGTGCGCGGCGAACGGCCGGTGCGAGTGGGCGCCGGTGTGGGACGTCGGCCCGTGGAACACCAAGGACGACTACTGGAACCCGTCGTCCACCCGCGAGATGTGGAAGGACCTGCCGCAGGGCAAGCCGGAGGCGCAGGCCGCGTACCAGGACGGCTACAACGGCGGCAAGGACCAGTTCGGCCGGGCCGTGGCCAACCCGGCGGGCATCGACCTGGCCGACGGCACGTTCTGGGACGGCCTGCAGCTCACCGACAACGCCTGGGTCACCGTCACCTACCAGTGGACCGGTTCCGGCCCGGCCGGGTTCATCCGCACCGCGGGCGACCCGCTGAACGTGCGCAGCGGCGCGACCTCCACCGCCTCCCAGGTCGGGCTGGCCGCGAACTACGCGCAGGTGCGGGTCGAGTGCCAGGTCACCGGCCAGTCGGTGACGGGCAGCCAGGGCACGTCGAACATCTGGTACCGGATCGCGACGGGCAAGTTCGTCGCGCGGGCGTACGTGTCGGGCGTCTCCGGCGCCACCGCCTGCTGATCACGGCCACCCGGGAGCGGGTCCCCGTTCACCATGTCGGAGGATGTCCGGCATGGCCACAGTCGCCCAGTGGGTATCGGGGACCCGCCCCCGCACGCTGCCGAACTCGATCGCGCCGGTGCTGGTGGGCGCGGGCGCCGCGCACCACATCGACGGGTTCAACGCGGCGTGGGCGCTGCTGGCGCTGGTGGTGTCGGTCGCGTTGCAGGTGGGCGTGAACTACGCCAACGACTACTCCGACGGCATCCGCGGCACGGACGCCGACCGGGTAGGGCCGTTCCGGCTGGTCGGGTCGGGCGCGGCCAACCCGAAGGCGGTGCGGGCGGCGGCGTTCGCGGCGCTGGGCGTGGCGGCGGTGGCGGGCCTGGTGCTCGTGCTGCTGACCGGCCGGTACTGGATGGTGGCCTTCGGCGCGGTGTGCATCGCGGCGGCGTGGTTCTACACCGGCGGGCGCAAGCCGTACGGGTACGCGGGCCTGGGCGAGCTGGCCGTGTTCGTGTTCTTCGGCCCGGCGGCGGTGCTGGGCACGCTGTACGTGATGACCGGCGAGGTCACCGGGATCGGCATCGGCGGCGCGGTCGCGATGGGCTCCTTCTCCACCGGCGTGATGATCGCGAACAGCCTGCGCGACATCCCGACCGACGTGCGGGCGGGCAAGCGCACGCTGGCGTCCACCCTGGGCGACCGCGACTCCCGCCGCCTCTACCTGGCGCTGGTCTGCATCCCGTTCGTGATCACCCTGGCGATCGGCCTGCGCGTCCCGCTGGCGTTGATCGGGTTCCTCGCCCTGCCCCTGGCGATCATCGGCGCGCGGCGCGTGCTGGGCGGCGCGAAGGGGCGCGACCTGATCCCCGTGCTGCGCGACACCGGCCTGGCCATGCTGGTGTGGGGCATCGCCGTGCCGGTCGCGCTGGTGCTGGGCTGAGACATTCGGCCATTGGTGGCCGATACGGCGCATCCGGGGCCGACCGGCCGACCGGGGCGCTAGAACGGTGGCATGCGCGGGCTGCGGGCGTTCGGGTCGCTGTGCGCGGGCGTGGCCGTGCTCGTCGTGTGCTGGTCGGCGGCCTTGGCGACGCTCGCCGGGATGATGATGGTCCAGCCGGGCCGGGGCTGGTGGACGTTCCTCGGCATCCCCCTCGTGCTGGTCCTCCTCGCCGTCGGGTTCGGCCTGGCGATGGCGCACGACGAGGCGTCGGGCTCCGGCGGGACCCTGAACGCGCTCATCGTGTTCTTCCTCGTGGCGTGCGGCGCGCTCATGGTGGCGGGCGGCGTGGCGTACTTCTCCGGCGCGCAGGTCTACCAGGCGCACCTCGGCACGCGGGCCGAAGCGGTCATCTCGTCCACCATCGGGTTCAACGGCGAGTCCGGCGGCGTGGTGAGGCGCTGGTACTACGTCGACGACGCCGTCACCGGCGAAAGCCTCGGCCCCCTGGCGACCCCGCCCGAGAACGCGGAGGAGGGCACGCGCGTCACGGTCCTCGTGGACCCCCACGGCTGGATCCGACCCGTGCCCGCCGACAGCGCGGCCAGGACGGCGGCGCCGACCGCGATCGCGCTCGGCGCGGCGGGCGTCGTGCTCCTCGGCGCCCTCGCCGTGCTCGCGACGGGGTTGTGGGCGTCCGCTACCAGGCGTCCTCGGTGAAGCTCATCGGCTCGTCGTCGTCGGCCGGTTCGGGCTTGGGGGGTGCGACGCGGGGCTCCTCGCCGCGGCACAGGGCGGTCAGGGCGTCGCGGTCGGCTTCCAGCGCCGCCTTCACGCCCCGGTCGTCCGCGGCCTCGCCCATGAGCACCTGCCGCCAGCTCAGGTAGCCGCCCGCGATCCGCCGCTGCAACGCCTGCAACTCCGGCGACGCGGCGTTCGACTTCGCGTACTGCATGACCCGTCGCACGTCGTCGGCCGACGGTTCCCGCTGCGGCCGGCGCAGCGCCGCCGCCTCGCGCATCGCCTTGTCGGCATCGGCGACCGACCTGCTCAGCACGTCCTCGGCCGTGAGCACCTCGGCAGTCCGCCACGCGATCACCGCAAACCCCTTTCTCGCGCCGATCCCGCTGCGACGCACGCGGGCCGCCGCGCGTTCCCTCGAAGTCGCGAATCACCCGCTCCACGTGCCGGTGGCGCGGAACCGGGTCAGGGTGGCCAGGTGCGGTTCGAGGTCCAGGCCCTGCGCGGCCACCCACTCGTCGTCGTAGTAGGTGTGCGCGTACCGCTCACCGCCGTCGCACAGCAGGGTCACCACGCTGCCGCGCAGCCGCGACGCCCGCATCTCCGCGATCAGCTGGAACGCGCCCCACAGGTTCGTGCCGGTGGACCCGCCCACGCGCCGGCCCAGCACCTGCTCGACGTGCCGGATGGTGGCCAGCGACGCCGCGTCCGGCACCTTGATCATCCGATCGATGACCGCGGCGATGAACGACGGCTCCACCCGCGGCCGGCCGATGCCCTCGATGCGCGAGCCCCGGGTGCCGGTCAGCGACGGGTCGCGGTCGCGCCAGGCGTCGAAGAACACCGAGTGCTCCGGGTCCACCACGGCGAGCCGGGTCCGCAGCTTGCGGTAGTGGATGAACCGGCCGATGGTGGCGCTCGTGCCGCCGGTGCCCGCGCCGACCACGACCCACTCCGGCTCCGG
>NZ_JBHYXZ010000035.1:0-4872 GCF_042752395.1 Actinosynnema sp. NPDC059335
GCGCCTCACGCCGTCACGTCGGGGACGCGGGCTGCTGTCGTCGTCGAGGTCGTTGCGGAATCCGGCCGGACCCGGCTGCCCTCGCACAGCTTCGGCAGCGGTTCTCAGGGTGATCGGTCACTCACTCTTGTCGCACCACTTCACCGGGTCACGGAGGGGATGCCGAGCGGGCGGCCGGGCCTCGGTGAGTGTTCGGTTCCTCCTCCTAGTGGTAACGCAGCGTCAGGCCGAGTCGATGGATCGTGCATCCGTTCGGTGTAAGGAGTGGCCCGATGGTGGAGAACTCGGCGTTAGGTCTGGTCATGCTGGAGGCCGGCACGCCGGTCGTGGTGACGGGCGAGGAACGGCACCAGGAGTGGCTGGCGAGGTACCCGGTCGCGCCGGGCGGCGAGCGCCGGGTGGCCGTCTCGCTGGCGTGGTGCGCCATCGCCTCCGGCAAGTACCGCGGGCAGCACGCCATCGAGGTGCGGCTGGACGGGCAGCGGGTCGGCGAGCTGACGTACCTGATGTCGCGGCGCTACGCCGACCTGATGGGCCGGGTGATCGAGGGCGGCGGCACGCCGGGCTGCGAGGCGGTGATCCGCCTCGGCGCCCGCGGCCTGGAGGTCGTGCTGTACCTGCCCCGCACCCCGTCGGCCGCCGCCGCGCCGCCGCCGACCGCGTTCGTCGCCCAGCCGACCGCGTTCGCCCGGCCGACCGCCCTCGTCCCGCACCCGGCGCCGCGCAAGTCGCGCCGTCCACTGTGGATCGCCGCCGCCGCGGTGGTGTTCCTGTTCATCGTCATCGGGTCGTTCGCCGACGACTCACCGTCCACCAAGGACACCGCCGCGATGCTCACGACGACGGCGACCTCCGTGCGCACCACGACGACCGCCGCGCCGACGACGACCACGACGACCACGACCACGACCACGACGACGACCACCACGACCACGACCACGACGACGACCGCGGCTCCCGCCCCGAACCCCGAGCCGAAGCCGCAGCCCAACCCCCAACCCAACCCGCAGCCGAACCCGCAGCCGAACCCGGCGACCCAGGCCCCTCCGCCGCCGCCCGCGCCCGCGCCGAACCAGGGCTGCCACCCCAGCTACACGCCGTGCGTGCCCATCGCGAGCGACGCCGACTGCGCGAACGGCTCGGGGAACGGGCCGGTCTACGTGCGCGGGCCGGTCACCGTCATCGGCCCGGACGAGTACGACCTGGACCGGGACAACAACGGCATCGGGTGCGAGTAGTCAGCCGACCCGCGCGCCGTCCTCGGCCGGCGCGGTGCGCGGGTCGAGGACGTGGGCGAACACCACGCCCAGCAGGCACAGGGCCACCGGCACGAGGAACGCGACGTTCAGCGGGATCCAGTGGGCCAGGCCGCCGATCAGGGCCGGACCCGCGAGCAGGCCCACGTAGCCGAGCCCGACGACCCGCGCCATCAACGCGCCGGACGACCGCTTGTCCAGGTTGCCCGCCGCGGTGAAGAGCTGCGGCACGCTGCCGGACAGGCCCAGGCCGAACAGGGCCCAGCCCGCGAACGCCAACCACACCCACGGCGTGAACACCACGAGCGTCAGCCCGATCGCGGCCAACGCCGCCCCGTACCGCACGATCGCGACCGGGCCGACGAGCGCGGCGACCCGGTCCGTGGCGAACCGGCCCACGGTCATCGCCACCGCGAACGAGCCGTAGGCGAACGCCGCCGTGCTGGTGGAGGTGTCGAGCACGTCCTCGGCGTGCAGGGCGGCCCAGTCGTTGGCCACGCCCTCGGCGAGCATCATCGCGAACGCGATGGCGCCCAGCAGCCACACGAGCTTCGTCGAGGGCTTCGCGGCCGGCGCGGACGACGCGCCCTCCGCCGGCTCGTCCGCGTCGGCGTCGATCAGGAACCGGCCGGTCAGCAGCGACACCACGATGGTGAACACGCCGCACGCGCTCAACGTCACCGCGGTGGGCACGGACGCGCCGAGCGTCGCCGCGCCCACCACCGCGGCGATCGCGCCGCCGATCGACCACATCGCGTGGAACGACGCCATGATCGGCCGCGGGTAGGCGCGTTCCACGACCACCGCGTGCGAGTTCATGGCCACGTCGATCGTGCCGTTGCCGAAACCGAGGCACAGCAGGGCCAGGCCGAGCGTCCACCACGACTGCGCCAGGCCCGGGAAGAACATCGCCACGCCGAGCAGCACGCCGGCCGCCGGCAGGAGCTTGCGCTGGCCGAACCGGTCGGCCAGGGGGCCGGCGACCTGCATGCCGACGAACGCCGCCCCGCCCAGGACGAGCAGGAGGCCGCCGAGGGCGCTGTGCGAGATGCCGGTCGCGCGCTCGACGTTGGGGATGTGCACCACCCACAGGCCGACGGCGAACCCGTTGAGGGTGAAGTAGATCCACGTCGCGGCGCGCGCGGCGCGCGGCAGGGGGGTCGTCACAGGGTCTCCAGTCGTTCGGCTACATGCACGAGCACGCCGCGGTCGGCGAGTCCACGTCGCACGTCCGCGGGGGCGTCGTCGTCGGTGACCAGCACGTCCGGCCGGTCGGCGGGGCACACGTGGGCGAGCGCGGTCCGGTCGAACTTCGTGCTGTCGGCCAGCACGATCGTGCGCCCGGACACGGCCATCGCCTGCTGCTTGACCTCGGCGTCCGCGAGGTCGTGCGCGGTCAGCCCGGTCTCCAGGCCGAACGCGCACGGGCTGAGCACGGCGACGTCGAAGCGCAGCGCGCGCAGCGACGCCAACGCCAGCGGGCCGACCAGGGCCAGCTCGCCGGGCCTGGGCTCGCCGCCGGGCAGCAGCAACCGCACCTGCGGGGCGTCGAGCAGTTCGCGCACCGCGTGCAGGGACAGCGGCATCACGGTGACCGGGCGGCCGCGCAGCAGCTTCGCCACCTCGAGCGCCGTCGTGCCGCTGTCCAGGACGATCGTCTCGCCGTCCCGGATCAGCCCGACGGCGGCCGCCGCGATGGCCCGCTTCGCGCGGTGCGCGGTCGCCGTGCGCGCGCTGAACGGCGGCTCCACGCCCGCCGGGCTGAGCGGCACCGCGCCGCCGTGCACCCGGCGCAGCACGCCGCCGGCGGCGAGCAGGTCGAGGTCGCGCCGGATGGTCATCTCGGACGCCCCGGTGGCGGACGCCAGCTCCGCCACGGCGACCTGCGCGCCGGAGCGGAGCCGTTCGACGATCACGCGGTGGCGGTCGGCGCTCTTCACGCGAGCAACCTTCGCAAACGGATGTGCGATCGAACAAGTCCTTTGTGCTTACGATCGCAGCGTCGGTGCGGTCGGACGTACGCGTTCACCCGCCCAGGGCAGTTCACGGCCCCGAGCGGGTAGCCGCGCCGGTTTCGCCGTGCGGGAGCGGGAAGCGGTCCGAGCATTGATCGCATGTCGCGGTCGCAGGTGCTCGGAGTGGTCGGAGCGGCGGCGCTGGTCGCCGCCGCGGCGTGGTGCGGGGTCGGCGCGGCCGACCCGCTGCCGGGCGGCCTCGGGCCGTGCCTGGGCACGCAGTGCCCGGACGCGTACCCGCCGCTGAACAACGGCCCGTTCGCCGGGCGCGACGACGCGGTGAACATCTTCGTCGGCGGCGACTTCCTGGTCCGGCAGAGCGCGGCGGAGGCCGAGGGCCGGGTGGTGGTCGGGGGCGACTTCGACCTGGCCAAGGCGGCGGGCGCGTCCTCGGTCTACAACGTCGGCATCGTCGGCGTCGGCTCGCGGGTGCCGCCGCCGGACGGGTCGGACTTCCTGGTCACCGGCGGCTCGGTGACGGTCGCGCCCGGCCAGACCCTCATCGCCGAGCAGGGCGTCGTGCGCCACGCCGGCACGGTGACCGGCACCGTCACGGGCGCCACCCGCCAGGACCCGCAGGCGTTCGCCCCCTACGCCGGGCTGGCCGCGCAACTGTCCGCGGCCGGCGCCTGCTACGCGACCGCGACCGCCACCGGCACGGCGGTCAACGAGAACCACCAGACCCGGTTCACCGGCGACGGCACGTCGTCGCTCCAGGTGTTCACCGTCGACTTCGACCTGGCCGGCCCGAGCGGGGGCCAACAGGGGATCGTGTTCGAGGGCATCCCCGACGGCGCGACGGTCCTGGTCAACCTCGTCGGCGACGCCCGCCGGATCGTCACCTACACCGGCGAGCCGGCCGACGGCGGGCCGGTCAACGCGCTGCGCGAGCGGCTGCTGTGGAACTTCCCCGACGCCACCGCGGTCGAGATCGCCGGCACGGCCCAGTTCCAGGGCAGCGTGCTGGTCGGCAACCCGGCGAGCACCACGACGGTGACCGTGCCGGGCACCGCCGGCCGCTTCTTCACCGCCGGCTCGCTCACCCACGGCGGCACCGGCGGCGGCACGGGCAACGAGTTCCACGCCTACCCGTTCACCGGCGACCTGCCGTCCTGCGCCGTCCCGACCACGACCACCACCACGAGCACCACCGGCACGGGGACCACCACCACGACCACGGTTCCGACGACCACGACCTCCGAATCCACGAGCGGCCCGTCCACCACCACCCGGCCGACCACCGCGACCGCCACCACGACGACCCGTCCGGGCGCGGTGCGGCCGGAGGACCTGGCCGACACCGGTGCGAACACCGCCGGCCCGGTGCTGCTGGGCGCTCTGCTGCTGGTCGCCGGCACGGCCGCGCTGACGCTGACCGCACGCCGCCGCCGCTGACGACCCCCGCCCCGCCTCCGGCGCCGCGGTCCGCCGACCGGTGACATCGGACGTTTGGGCTGAACGGTGGCCGGCCGGCGCGCCGCTCGCTGCCTATAGTCCGGGCGAGATGTTGTGGGTGGGCTCGCTGAACGCGTCCGCCGCTAGAGGGACCCTCGTTGTGGTGAGTTGTCGCCGGAGTGGTCGCGAGCTCGCGCGTCGCCGGC
>NZ_JBHYXZ010000035.1:4882-23084 GCF_042752395.1 Actinosynnema sp. NPDC059335
GCCCCCCCCCCGCCCGGCCACACCGCCGGTGGCGCCCCCCCGGGCGCCCGCCGCCCCCCCCCCCGCGCCCACCCCCCCGCCCCCCACCACCGCCCCCCCCACCCACCCCGCGTCCGACGGAAGAGGGACCCTCGATGAGGAGAGTTCTCGCCGGTGTGCTCGCGACCTCGGTCGTCGCCGGCCTGGTCACGTTGGCGGCGCACGCGAGCCCGCGGGCCGCCGCAGACGAACCCGTGGTCGTCGTCTCCAGCACGTTCGACGACGGCACGGCGCAAGGCTGGACGGGTCGTGCCGGTGAAGCGGTGGAGCCGAGCACCGCGGTGGCCCGCAGCGGCACCCACAGCCTCGCGGTCGGCGGTCGCGCCCAGACCTGGCAGGGACCCACGCTGAACCTGCTGGGCAAGGTGCAGAAGGGCATCCGCTACGACCTGTCGGTGTGGGTCCGCCTCGCGGCGGGCGAAGCGCCGACCCAGGCGCGGCTGTCGGTCGAACGCCAGACCGCCGGCACGCCGAGCTACGACCAGGTCGTCGGCGACACCGCGGTCACCGCCGACGGCTGGGTCAACCTCCGCGGCAGCTACACCCTCGCCGCCGACGTCGACTTCCTCACCACCTACGTCGAGCTGGGCAGCGCCACGGCGTCCCTGCACATCGACGACTTCTCGCTGTCCTACACCCCGCTGCCGCCGATCCAGACCGACATCCCGGCGCTGAAGGACGTGCTGGCCGACCACTTCGCGGTGGGCGCGGCGGTCGGGAACGCCGAGCTGCTCAACAACCACGGGCAACTGCTCGCCAGGCACTTCAACTCGATCACGCCCGGCAACACGCTGAAGTGGGACGCCACCGAGCCCTCCGAGGGCACGTTCCGCTTCGCCGACGCCGAGGAGCTCGTTGCCTGGGCGAAGGCCAACGGCGCGGCGGTGCGCGGGCACACGCTGGTCTGGCACCAGCAGACGCCCGCGTGGGTGTTCAAGGACGCGGCCGGCAACGACATGACCGCGACCCCGGAGAACAAGGCGCTGCTGCTGTCCCGGCTGGAGGCGCACATCCGCGGTGTCGTCGGCCACTTCGGCGCGGACATCCCGGTGTGGGACGTGGTCAACGAGGTGATCGACGAGAACCAGGCCGACGGCCTGCGCCGCAGCAAGTGGTTCGAGATCACCGGACTGGACTACCTGCGCACGGCGTTCCGGGTGGCCCGCGAGGTCGCGCCGAACGCCAAGCTGGTGATCAACGACTACAACACCAACGTCCCGGCCAAGCGCGACAAGCTGTACGACCTGGTGGTGAAGCTGCGCGCGGAGGGCGTGCCGATCGACGCGGTGGGCCACCAGATGCACGTCAACGTGCAGTGGCCGTCGATCGCCGAGACCGACGCGATGCTGGCCAAGTTCGTGCCGCTGGGCATCGACCAGCAGATCACCGAGATGGACGTCTCGATCTACACCGACAACAGCCAGTCCTACCCGACGCCGCCGGCCGACGTGCTGCTCACCCAGGCGTACCGGTACCGCGACTTCTTCGAGCTGTACAGGAAGTACTCGCAGCACATCAGCTCGGTGACGGTGTGGGGGCTCGCGGACGACAACACGTGGCTGGACAGCTTCCCGGTGACCCGCAAGGACCACCCGCTGCTGTTCGACACGCGGTTGCAGGCCAAGGGCGCGTACTGGGGCGTGGTGGACCCGAGCCGGATCACGACGACGACGACCACGACCACGACTACCACCACCACCACGACAACCACCACGACCACGACGTCCATGACGATGCCGCCGGTGACGTGCACGGTCGACTACAAGGTCGGCAGCCAGTGGCAGGGCGGCTTCCAGGCGGAGGTGCGGATCACCAACGCGACCACCAGGTCGATCACGCCGTGGACGGTGACCTGGTCGTTCCCCGACGGTCAGCGGATCACCCAGCTGTGGTCGGGCGTGCACACCCAGGACGGCGCGGCGGTGACCGTGCGCAACGCGTCCTGGAACGGCACGCTGCCGCCGGGCGGCTCGACGTCGTTCGGCTTCCTCGGCAGCTGGGCCGGGGCGAACGGCAAGCCGACCGCGTTCAGCCTGAACGGGGCGGCCTGCCGGAGCTGACGGGTCAGTCCTCGACCACCTTGTAGTACCGGACGGGGGTGTAGCCGGCGGCCGTCTGCGCCGTCCACTTCCGCTCCACCGGCGGCGCGCCGTCGGGGCCGGTCTGCTCGCGCACGACCGGCTCCGACTTCGCGTCGTCGGCCCACCGCACGAACAGCGCCGCGTGCCCGTCGTTGACGAGGGCGTCGCCGGGGCGGAGGTCGGCGCGCGGCACCTCGGTGGAGACGTCGCGCAACGTCGTCGTGGTGCGGGAGTGGGTCAGGCCCCAGGCCATCGAGACGTAGCCGGAGCAGTCGGCGCGGTAGCTGCCGTACTCGTTGCGGTGACAGGTCCGCTGGCTGTAGGGCACCTGCTCGTCCAACCAGGACTGCGACCGGGCCTGCGTCTCGGCGCGTGCCGTCGCCCGGTCCTCCGGGGCCGTCTCGCAGGCGATCAGCGCGCCGGGGTCCGCGGTCGCGTGCGCGACCGGCGCCTGGAGCGCCGCCGCGCAGGCGAGCACGGCGATCAGGGTGCGGGTGCTCATCGAACCCCCTCGGGATCGTGGTGTGCCGCGGGTGCCGGCCGCGGCGTCGACAACACGAGGTTTCCCCGCGTTCGGGCGGGTAGTCCCCAACCACCCGGCCGGGTGGTCCGCCGCCCGCGCCGTTTCGCCGGGGGCGGCGGGGGTAGTCGGACGGCGTTCGCAGTGGACGTCCGAAGGGGACCGGCATGCGGGTCGTCATCGTCGTGGCCGCCGTCCTCTGCGCCGCGGTCGGGTGCGGCGGTGAGGCGGGGTCCGGCCGGGCCGGTTCGCCGACGCCGGAGGCGGGCAGCCGGGACGTCGGCGTGCTGGCCGCGGCGGAGGCGGCGGACACGGCGTTCACCTACGACCAGGCCGCCGCGCCGGCGGGCGCGCAGCTCGCGCTGGAAGTGGTCGAGGGCGACGGCACGACGACCGTGCGGCTGGCCGCCGACCTGCTCCAGCCGAACCGCGGCTACGCCGCCCACGCGCACACCGACCCGTGCGGCCGCAAGAGCACCGACGCCGGGCCGCACTACCAGCACGAGATCGACCCGGCCGCGACGCCGGAGCGGCCGTCGGTCGACCCGGCGTACGCCAACCCGCGCAACGAGATCTGGCTGGAGCTGGTCACCGACGGCCAGGGCAACGGCCGGGCCGAGACCACCGTGCCGTTCACCTTCGGCGACCGCGTGCCGGGCTCGATCGTGCTGCACGAGCAGCCCAAGACCGAGACCGCGCAGGGCCGGGCGGGCAGCGCCGGCGGCCGGGTCGCCTGCCTGACCGCCTCGTTCCGCTGAGCCCGCGCGGCCCGGCGGCGCTAGCCGTCGAGTTCGGTCGGGGTGGCGATGACGTCCACCATCGCGCCGTTGCGCAGGACGGTGACGGGCAGCGGCAGGCCGATCGCCTCGGCGAACAGCTGCCGCTGGATGCCCTGCGCGTCGCCGACCGGCGTCCGCGCCACGCTGAGCACCAGGTCGCCGTCGCGCAGGCCCGCCCGCTCGGCCGGACCGCCGGGCACCACCTGCACCAGCCGCACGCCCGCGCGTTGCCCGGTGCGCTCGGCGACGGCGTCCGGCAGGGGAGCGGGCGCGCCGACCACGCCCAGGTAGGCCCGGCGCACGCGACCCTCGACCAGCAGCGTCGACAGGATCCGCCGGGTGGTGCTGTTCATCGGGATCGCGAGCCCCAGGCCGATGCCCGCCAGCGCGGTGTTGATGCCGACCACCTCGCCGGCGGAGTCGGCCAGCGCGCCGCCGGAGTTGCCCGGGTTGAGCGCGGCGTCGGTCTGGATCACGTCCTCGATCACCCGTCCCGCCCGGCCGTTGCGCACCGGCACCGCGCGGCCGAGCGCGCTCACCACCCCGGCGGTCACCGAACCGGCCAGGCCCAGCGGGTTGCCGACGGCGATGACCAACTGGCCGACCTGCAACGCGTCCGCGTCGCCGAACCGCGCCGCGCCGGGCGCGTCACCGCCGGCCCGGAGCACCGCCAGGTCGGCCAGCGGATCCGCGCCGACCACCGTGAACGGCGACTCGGACCCGTCGGCGAACACCGCCGTCCCGTCCCGGTCCCCGCCGACGACGTGCGCGTTGGTCACCAGGTGGCCCTCGTCGGTGAACACGACGGCCGACCCCGTGCCGCGCGGCATGCGCACGCTCGCGACGTGGGGCGTGACCGACTTCGCCACCGCGATCACGGCGCGCGAGTAGGCGTCCAGCGGATCCATCGCGCCTCCCCGGTCAGACGATCACGGGATCCATCGTGCTCCCTGGCGGACCGCGCTGTCCGGGGCGTTCGCGGACAGCGGACTCCCCGGACAGCGGACCTCGGGAACAGCGGGCTCCCCGGCGGTGGGGGTTCGGCACCATCGCCGCCGGGTCACCACGACTCGTCACCGAGACCTGCACCGCCTTCGTCCACTTCCCGGACAGCCCCCGACCCCGGGGCGCGGGACCGGCTCGGCCGGCGCGCACGGGACCGGGCGGAACCCGCCCCGGTTCAGCGGCGCAGCAGCATCGCCAGGTCGATCGCGTTCGCCATCGCCTCCGTGCCCGCGTCGTTCGGGTGCAGGTGGTCGCCGCTGTCGTAGGCCGGGTTCAACGTGGCCGGGTCGCCGGGCACGGCGGTCGCGGCGGCGAAGTCGATCACGCCGTCGAACTCGCCGGAGGTGCGGATCCAGTCGTTGAGCGCACGCCAGGTCGCCTCGCGCTCCTCGGTCCAGACGAACGACCCCTTGAACGGCAGGATCGTGCCCCCGTACACCTTCACGCCCGCGGCCCGCGCCTGCCCGATCACGTCCCGGTGCCCCGCGATCAGGTCCTCGGCCGACGCGCTGTAGCCGATGTCGTTGACCGCCTCCAGCAGGATCATCGCCTTGACCCCGGTCTGCGACAGCACGTCCCGCCGCACCCGCGTCACGCCCGCCACGCCCCAGTACGGCTCGTCGCGGTCGGCGATGAGGCGGTTGCCGCCCAGGCCCGCGTTCACCACGGACAGCGTGCGGCCCGGCACCGCGTTCAACCGCCGCGCCAGGAAGTCCGGCCAGCGCCGGTTCGCGTTGCCGGTGGTGTTGGCGGTGTCGGTGATCGAGTCGCCGAACGCCACCACCGTGCCCGCGACGCGCCCGGCGGGCGCGACGTCCACGCCGCTGACCGCCATCCAGCACGGCGTGCCCCGGAACCCGCCCGACAGCGCCCCGGTCCGGTCGCCCGGCGCGAGGTAGTTGCCCTGCGCGGTGAACGGGTGGTTGGTCAGCGGCCCGGTGGCCTCCGGCAGGTACGCGCTCACCAGGAGCGTGGACAGCGCCTCCACGCGCAACCGGACCGGGTCGCTGAACAGCTCCTGCCCGACCGGCACCGTGACGCTCCGCCGGCCCCGGAACGTCAGCTCGCGCAGCGTGCCGGGCACCGCCGCGTCACCGGACGCCTGCACGGCGACCGACGCCCGGCCGACCCGCAGCGGCGCGGCCCCGAACGCGTTGGTCAGCCGGACCCGCACCGAGTCGCCGCCCGCGCTGAGGAACACGACGTTGCGGACGGTCTGGTCGCGCAGCCCCTCGCCCGCCGGGCAGTCGCTCCACGGGATCCCGCTGCCGACCACGGGGCTCGCCGCCCAGCCGGCCACCCAGGGCTTGCCGTGCGCGGAGGCGGTGGGCGGCAGCACGGCCGCCGCCACGAGCGCGGCGACCACGGCCGCCTTCCCGACGTGTCTTGCCATGGAGGTCTCCCAACGCCAGTCGTCAGTGGTGGCGTCGCCGACGGTGGCAGCGGTGGGATTAACCGGTCAAGCAGGCCACGACGAGCGGCGTGATCGTTGCGACGAGTGGCCCGGCTTACGTGTTAAGCACGGCGTGGTCGGGCAGCGCGCGGGCCACGTCGTGCGGGGACGGCATGGCGGCCACCTCGTCGGCGATCGCCCGTGCGGCGGCGCGCACGGCCTCGTCGGCGAGCAGCCGCTCGGCCGTGGCCGTCACGGCCTCCGAGGTCACGTCGGCGCCCACGAGCCGGTCGCCCAACCCGGCCTCGGCCACCAGTTCCGCGTTGCCGAACTGGTCCGCCGCCTGCGGCACGACGAGCTGCGGCACGCCCGCGGCGAACCCGCCCAGGGTCGTGCCCGCGCCGCCGTGGTGCACCAGGAGGTCCACGTGCGGCAGCAGGTCGGCCTGCGGCACCCACGGCAGCGCCACGACGTGGTCGGGCAGCTCGCCGAGCGCCCCCACCTCCGTCCGCGGACCGACCGACACGATCACCTTGGCGCCCAGCGCCGCGACGCCCTCGACCACGGTGCGCAGCACCCCTTCCGCGCCGAACAGCGTGCCCAACGTCAGGTACACCAGGGGTTCGCGGTGGTCGCGCACCCAGGACGGCAGCTCGCCGGGCTCGCTGAACGCCACCGGCCGCAGCGGGGCGCGGCGCGTCGGCGAGGCCGCGAACTCCGGGTTCTGCAACGACGGCGGGCAGATGTCGAGGTAGGGGTTGCCGAGCACCATGGTGTCGCGCTCGGGCACCTCGACGCCCAGTTCCGCGGCGAGTTCGGCGAGGTGGCGGCGCGCGGGCTCGGCGAACTCGGGCTCCTGGAGCATCCGGCCGGTCGAGTGGCACAGCGCGGGCACGCCCGCCGCCTTCGCGGCCAGCCCCGCGCCGGGGTTGCCGAACTCGTGCACGACGAGGTCGAACGCGCGGTCGGCGAGCACCGGCGCGAGGCCGGTGGCGAAGCTGCGCGGCAGGACCGAGGCGAACGTGTACGCGATCCGCTCGGGGTCGGCCTCCCGCGGCGTGCCCGGCAGGGTCCGGCCGATCGCGATCTCGAACGCCTCGCGCGGCGCCATGCCGCCGACGACGTGCTCGATGCCGCGCGAGGTGAGGGTCCGCTCGAACGCGGCGCCGGTGAAGAAGGCGACCTCGTGGCCCAGCTCGCGGGCGGCGATCGCGAGCGGCAGCAGGGGGTAGGTGTGGCCGTACAGGCCGAGGCTGGAGAAGAGGATGCGCACCGGTCGGAGCGTAGGTCAGGCGACCGCGCCGGCCATCGGACTTCGTTCGGGGACCTTCCCGCAGCGCCCGCCCGGCCGCGACCCCTCGGCACGGCCGGGCGGGCGGCGGGCTCAGGCGTGGTCGGGCAGCGTGCGGGCCACGTCGTGCGGGGACGGCATGGCGGCCACCTCGTCGGCGATCGCCCGCGCGGCGGCGCGCACGGCCTCGTCGGTCAGCAGGTGGCGGGCCTTGGCGGCGACCACCTCGGCGGTGAGGTCCGCGCCGAGCACCTGGTCGCCCAGCCCGGCCTCGGTCACCATCGCGGCGTTGCTGAACTGGTCCGCGCCCTGCGGCACGACGAGCTGCGGCACGCCCGCGCCGAACGCGCCCATCGTGGTGCCGCTGCCGCCGTGGTGCACGACGAGGTCCACGTGCGGCAGCAGGTCCGCCTGCGGCACCCACGGCAGCACGGCGACGTGGTCGGGCAGCCCGCCGAGCGCGGCGGTGTCCACCGTCGGGCCGGCGGCCACCAGCACCCGGCCGCCCAGCGTGGCCAGGCCGTCGATCGCGGTGCGCAGCACGCCCGGGTCGCCGAACGCGGTGCCCAGCGTCAGGTAGACGAGCGGTTCGCGGTGGTCGAACACCCAGGGCGGCAGCTCGCCCGGCTCGGCGAACGGCACCGGCCGCAGCGGGATCCGGTTCGTCGCGGTGGCGAGGAACCCCTTGTCCTGCACCGAGGGCGGGCAGATGTCGAGGTAGGGGTTGCCGAGCGTCATGAGGTTGTCCTCGGGCATCCCGACGCCCAGGTCGGCGGCGACCGCGAGGAGGTGCCTGGTCGCCGCGTCGGCGAACTCGTCCTCCTGCCACATCCGGCCGAACGAGTGGCACACGCCCGGCACGCCGGCCACCTTGGCGGCCAGGCCCGCGCCGGGGTTGCCCACCTCGTGCACGACCAGGTCGGGCTTGCGGTCGGCGAGCACGGGCGCGAGGTCGCGGGCGAAGGCGCGCGGCAGCACCGAGGCGAACGCGGCCGCGATCCGCTCGGGGTCGGCCTCCTGCGGCTTGCCCGGCGGCACGCCCTCGTTCGCGATGGCGAACGCCTCGCGCAGGTCCATGCCGCCGACGATGTGCTCGATGCCGTGCGGGGTCAGGGCGTTCGCGAACGCCGCGCCGGTGAAGTAGCTGACGTCGTGCCCCAGCTCGCGGGCGGCGATCGCCAGCGGCAGCAGGGGGTAGGTGTGCCCGTGTAAGCCCAGGCTGGAGAAGAGGATTCGCACTGGTTCGAGCGTAGCGAGGTCATTTCCACAACGGGTGAATTTCGTCCCTTTTCACCCGGACGAGGCGAAGATCACTCACGACCGGTCGGTGCGGCCGGGATCTCGGGACCGCACCGCCGCGGTCGCGTCGGTGATCCGGTCGGGACCCGCGGGCCCGCTCCGGTGCGCCGGTCGGCAACCGCGTCCGTCCGGCGGGGCCGGTCGGGGGACCGCGTGCCACCTCCGCGGGCGGGGAGGCGCGCATCCGCTCCGGCGCGTCGGCCGGCAACCGCCGATCCGCGTGCGCGCGCCGGTCGGCGACCCGCCCGGTGCGGCTCAGGCGTAGTCAAGCAGGACGCCCGCCACGTCGTGCGGCGACGGCATGGCGGCGACCTCGTCGGCCATGGCCCGGGCCGCGTCGCGCACCGCGTCGTCGGCGAGCAGGCGGCGCGCCTTGGCGGCGACCACCTCGGCGGTCAGCTCCGCGCCGAGCACCCGGTCGCCCAACCCGGCCTCGGTCACCATCGCGGCGTTGGCGAACTGGTCCGCGCCCTGCGGCAGGACCAGGTGCGGCACGCCCGCGCCGAACGTGCCCATCGTGGTGCCCGCGCCGCCGTGGTGGACCACGAGGTCGGCGTGCGGCAGCAGGTCGCCCTGCGGCAGCCACGCCCGCACGGTCACGGTGTCCGGCAGGTCGCCCAGCTCGTCCACCCCCACGAGCATGGAGGTGGACACGAGCACCCGCACGCCCAGCGCGGCGAGGCCGTCGATCGCGGTGCGGAGCACGCCCGCCGTGGTGAACGCCGTGCCCAGGGTCAGGTACACGAGCGGTTCGCGGTGGTCCAGCACCCACGGCGGCAGCCCGCCCGGCTCGGCGAACTGCACCGGCCGCAGCGGCACCCGGTCCGTCGCCGTGGCGAGGAAGTCCCGGTCCTGCACGGACGGCGGGCACAGGTCGAGGTAGGGGTTGCCGAACCGCATCACGTCCCCGTCGGGCACCTCCACCCCGTACCCGGCGGCGACCTCGGCCAGGTGCCGGCGGATGTCCGCCACGGGTCCGCTGGGCTCCCAGTACCGGCCGAACGAGTGGCACACCGCCGGCACGCCCGCCGCCTTCGCCGCGACCGCCGCGCCGACGTTCGCCACCTCGTGCACGACCAGGTCGGGCTTGCGGTCGGCGATGACCTGCGCGAGGTCCGCCGCGTACCGGCTCGCCAGGATCCGGCCGAACACGGCCGAGACCCGCCGGGGGTCGAAGTCGGGCTCCTTGCGCGCCGCCGGGCCGGCGTTGCCGAGCTCGAACGCCTCCAGCATGTCCATCCCGCCCGTGACGTGCTCGATGCCCTGCGCGGTGAGCGTCGGCGCGAACCTGTCGGTGGTCACGAACGCGACGTCGTGGCCCAGTTCGCGCGCCGCGACGGCGAGGGGCACGAGGGGGAATGTGTGTCCGTGCGAGCCGAGGCTCGAGAAGAGGATTCTCACGCGTGAGACCCTGTCGCGTCCGGGCCGGTGCGGAAGGGTTACCGGTCGGTCACTGCGGACCGGGCCGGGATGACTTCGGCTCGGGCGGCGCGGCCAGTTCCGCCCGCACCGCGACGGTCGCCTCGATGCTGGCGGCCAGGAAGCGGGCGACCACCTCCCGGTCCGCGTCGCTGAACCCCTCCCACGCCCGGGTGAACGCGGTGTCCAGCGGGCCGAAGAAGCGGCGGCCCAGCTCCAGCGCCTTGTCCGGCACGCGCAGCTCGACCTTGCGGCGGTCGTGCGGGTTGCGGGCGCGTTCGACGTGCCCGGACGCCTCCAGCCGGTCCAGCACGGACGTGGTCGCGGACGCGCTGAGGTGCAGGGCCTCGGCCAGCCTGCTCGGCGACATCGGCGCGCCGCTCCACCGGGCGTCCATGATGAGCGCGAGGGCGTTGAGGTCGGTGCGGTGCATGCGCTGCCGCTCGCCGAACAGCTCCGCGAAGCGGTCGGTTTCGACCGTGAGCTGCCGGAGCAACCTGACCAGGACCGAGTTGTCCACCACGCGCCCTCCCGTTATTGTTTCGACGGTCGAACTATTGGATCGTCGAACCATGTGACCTCGGAGGTCATTCTCCCGTGACCGCGACCCCGTCCCGCACCCGTTGGCTGCTGCCCGCCCTGGTGGCGGTCGCGTGGCTGGCGCTCGGCGGCTTCTCCGGCCCGTTCGCGGGCAAGCTGAGCGAGGTGGCGGTCAACGACAGCACCGCGTTCCTCCCGTCGTCCGCCGAGGCCACCGAGGTGTCCGAGCGGCTCAAGGCGTTCGGGGACGCGCGCGGCCTGCCCGCGGTCGTGGTCGCCGAGCGGCCCTCCGGCCTCACCCCGGCCGACCGCGACTACCTGGGCGGCCGGGACTTCCCGGGCGAGGCGTCGCCGGTCATCCCGTCCACCCGGGACGACCAGGCCGCGCAGGTGGTCGTCGTGGTCGACCCGAACGACCCCGCGGGCGCGGTGGAGCGGATCCGCGAGCAGCTCGCCGACCCGCCGGACGGGCTCACCGTGCTGGTCGCGGGACCCGCCGCGCAGGTGGCCGACCTGAAGGAGGCGTTCGGCGGCATCGACGGCCTGCTGCTGCTGGTCGCCGGGGCGGTGGTGGCGCTGATCCTGGTGCTCGTCTACCGCAGCCCGCTGCTCCCGCTGGTCGTGCTGCTGTCCGGGGTGTTCGCGCTCGGCCTGGCGAGCCTCGCGGTGTACCTGCTCGCCGACGGCGGCGTGATCGACCTCAACGGGCAGAGCCAGGGCATCCTGTTCATCCTCGTGTTCGGCGCGGCCACGGACTACGCGTTGCTGCTGGTGTCCCGGTTCCGCGAGGAGCTGCGCGACACCGACGACCGCTACCGGGCGATGCGGGTGGCGTGGCGGGCCACGATCGAGCCGATCGCCGCGTCCGCGGGCACCGTCGTGCTCGGCGTGCTGTGCCTGCTGTTCAGCGACCTCAACTCGAACAAGGGCCTCGGTCCGGTCGCCGCGATCGGCATCGGCGCGGCGCTGCTCGCCTCGGTGACGTTCCTGCCCGCCGTGCTGGTGCTGCTCGGCCGGTCCGCGTTCTGGCCGCGGCGGCCGGAACTCGGCTCGCCGCACCCGGAGGCGAGCGGGCTGTGGGCGCGGGTGGCGCGCCTGATCTCCGCCCGGCCGCGCGCCACGTGGGTCGTCACCACGCTGGTGCTGCTGGTCGGCGTGGCGTTCGTGCCGCAGCTCAAGGCGTCCGGCACGGCCCAGTCCGACGTGTTCCTCACCGACGTCGACTCGGTCGCGGGCCAGGAGGTGCTGTCCCGGCACTTCCCGGGCGGCAGCGGCACGCCGGCCGTGGTGCTCGCCCGCGCCGGGCAGGCCGAGGCCGTGGCGCGGGCGGCGGACGTGGCCGGCGTGTCCGAGGTGCGGCCGGCGGGCGAGGCCGAGGGCCTGGTGCGGCTGGACGTCGTGCTGGACGACCCGGCGGACTCCGAGGCGGCCGTGGCGACGGTCCAGCGGCTGCGGGACGCGGTCCGGGCCGTGCCGGACGCCGACGCCAAGGTCGGTGGCCCCACCGCCACCCAGCTCGACACGCAGACCACGTCCGAGCGCGACCGGCTGGTGATCATCCCGATCGTGCTGCTGGTGATCTTCATCGTGCTGTCGCTGCTGCTGCGGTCGCTGCTCGCGCCGTTGCTGCTGATCGCCACGGTGGTGCTGTCGTTCGCCGCGACCATGGGCGTGGCGGCGCTGGTGTTCAACGGGATCTTCGACTTCCCGGGGGCCGACCCGGTGGTGCCGCTGTTCGGGTTCGTGTTCCTGGTGGCGTTGGGGATCGACTACAACATCTTCCTCATGACGCGGGTCCGCGAGGAGTCCCGCGAGCTGGGCACCAGGCAGGGCGTGCTGCGCGGGCTGACCATCACCGGCGGGGTGATCACGTCGGCGGGCGTGGTGCTCGCGGCGACGTTCTCGGCGTTGGCGGTGCTGCCCATCCTGTTCCTGGCGCAGATCGCGTTCATCGTGGCGTTCGGCGTGCTGCTGGACACGTTCGTGGTGCGGTCGCTGCTGGTCCCGGCGCTGGCCGTGGACGTGGGCCGGCGCGTCTGGTGGCCCTCCGCGCTCGCCCGGAAGGGTGACTGACCGCCGGCGTGTCACAGTTCCCGCGGGCCGCCTCGTCCTCCTTGTGCCAGGTTGGGACGGGACGAAGGACGGACGATGAAGATCGTGGTCGTGGGCGGGACGGGCGCGGTGGGGCGCCGGGTGGTCGACGAGGTGACGCGGACCGGGCACGAGCCCGTCGTCGTCAGCCGCGCCGCGGGCGTGGACCTGCTGACCGGCGAAGGGCTCGACGCGGCCTTCGGGGGCGCGGACGCGGTGATCGACGTGTCCAACCCGCCCGGCTGGCAGAGCCCGGACGAGGTGGTGCGGTTCTTCACCGAGGGCACCCGGCACGTGGTCGACTCGGCGGCGCGCGCGGGCGTGCGGCACCTGGTGGTGCTGTCGATCGTCGGCTCCGACGTGGTGGACCTCGACTACTACCTCGGCAAGCGGAAGCAGGAAGCGCTGGTCACGGCCGGTCCGGTGCCGTGGACCGTGCTGCGGGCGACGCAGTTCTTCGAGTTCGCCGGCCAGGTGCTGGCGGGCGCGACGGGGCCGGTCGCGCAGGTGCCGCCGATGCTCTCGCAGCCGGTGTCCACCTCCGACGTGGCGGCCCGCCTGGTGGAGCTGGCGACGGGCGAGCCGCAGGGCCTCACCACGCCGATCGCCGGGCCGGAGCGCATCCGGCTGGTCGACATGGCACGGCGGGTCGTCGCCCGCAGGGGTGACGCGCTGGAGGTCGAGGAGGCGGGGGAGGGCCCGGAAGGGCTGGCCACGGGCGCGCTGTGCCCGCAAGGCGACTACACCGAGGGCAAGCGGACGTTCGCCGAGTACCTGGAGACGGTGGGCGCGTGACCGACCCCGCCGCCGCTCCCGCCGCCGACCCGGCCCTTGCCGACCCTGCCGCGGACCGTGACGCCGTTGCGGACCGTGCCGCGGACCGTGTCGCCGCCGGGCCCGTTGCGGACCGCGTCGCCGAGCTGGCCGCCGAGTACACCCGCATCAGGCCGCGCCTGGTCGGCGTGGCGTACTCGCTGGTCGGCACGGTCGCCGAGGCGCAGGACGTGGTGTCGGACTGCTGGCTGCGGCTGACCGCCGCGGACGGGCGGGAGCGCGTCCGCGACGTCGAGGCGTGGGCGGTGGTGGCGGTGGCGCGGCGCGCGGTGGACGTGCTGCGGTCGGCCAGGGCGCGGCGCGAGGAGTACGTCGGGCCCTGGCTGCCGGAGCCGCTGGTGGCGGTCGCCGAGGACCCGGCGGAACGGGTCACGCTGGACGACACGGTGAGCTTCGCGCTCATGGTCGTGCTGGAGACGCTCACCCCGGCCGAGCGCACCACGTGGGTGTTGCACGAGGTGTTCGGCCTGTCGTTCCCGGAGGTCGCCGCCGTGGTCGGCCGCAGCCCGGCGGCGGTGCGGCAGCTCGCCGTGCGGGCGCGGGCGCACGTCGCCGCCGGCGCGCCGAGGGTGGACGTCGGCAGCGCCGAGCACCGCCGGGCGGTCGACGCGTTCCTCCGCGCGGTCGGCCACGGCGACCTGGCCGGCCTGCTGGCCGTGCTCGACCCGGACGTCGTGCTGACCAGCGACGGCGGCGGCCTGCACGGCGTGGCCCGCCGCCCGGTGCTGGGCGCGGACCGGGTGGCGCGGTTCCTCGTGGGCGTGCGCCGCAAGATGCCGGCGGACCAGCGCATCGCGCCGCTGACCGTGAACGGCGGGCCGGGGTTCGCCGTGCTCATCGGCGCGGCCACCCGGTTCGTCTGCTCGTTCACCCTCCACAACGGACGCGTCACGCGGGTGGACATGGTGGTGGCCCCCGACAAGCTGCCGCGCGCGCTGGACCTCTGACGCGCGGGCGCGCCCGGCGAAATTCCCGGCCCCGGGGCATGGCGCGGGAGCTGATCGTGAAGTAGAAATAGCCAACCTCACATCGCCAACGCCCGACCGCCCCGGACGAGAGAGCGCTCTCACGTGCGGGAGGCGGTCGGCACCACCACCCCAGAGGCATGTCAATGACGATCATGCGCCACGCCAGACGTGGGAGCGCTCACACGGGTTTGCGCCGGGTGCTCGTGCTCGGACTCGCCCTCGCCGCCGCCACGGCCGCCGCACCGGGGGCGAGCGCCGACCCGCCCCGGCGCGGTTCGACCGACCTCGGCGTCAACGTCAAGGTCTTCGACCCGTCCATGCCGGTCGCCGAGATCCAGGCCGCCCTCGACGCGACCCACGCCGCCCAGGTCGACAACGAGATGGGCACCCGGCGGTACGCGTACCTGTTCAAGCCCGGCCACTACGGCACCGCGGAGCAGCCGCTGCAGCTCAAGGTCGGCTACTACACCGAGATCGCCGGCCTCGGCGCGTCGCCCACCGACGTGGTGATCAACGGCAAGGTCGAGGTCTACAACCGCTGCCTGGCCGACGGCGGCACCGGCAACTGCCTGGCGCTGGTCAACTTCTGGCGCACGCTGGGCAACCTGACGATCAACATCGACGGCAAGGGCCAGGACGGCTGCCGCTCCGGGGCGAACTTCTGGGCCGTGTCCCAGGCCGTGTCGCTGCGCAGGCTCAACGTCACCAGCGGCACGTTCACGCTGATGGACTACTGCACCGCGGGCCCGCAGTACGCCAGCGGCGGCTTCATCGCCGACTCCCGGCTGCCGTCCGTGGTCAACGGCTCGCAGCAGCAGTGGCTGACCCGCAACAGCGAGCTGGGCAGCTGGTCGAACGGCGTGTGGAACCAGGTGTTCTCCGGGGTCGCGGGCGCGCCCGACGACTCGGCGTTCCCGAACCCGCCGTACACCACGCTCGACACCACCCCGGTGAGCCGCGAGAAGCCCTACCTGTTCGTGGACGACAAGGGCCGGTACAACGTGCGCGTGCCGGCGGCGCGCAAGAACACCAGCGGCGTCTCGTGGGCCGACGGCCCCACCCCGGGCCGCACGATCCCGCTGTCGGAGTTCTTCGTCGCCGAGCCGGGCGACTCCGTGCGCGACATCAACAACCAGCTCGCCCGCGGCAAGCACCTGCTGCTCACGCCGGGCGTGTACGACATCGCGCGCAGCATCGAGGTCAAGCGCGCCGACACGGTCGTGCTCGGCCTCGGGCACGCCACCCTGACCGCCGTGGGCGGCGCGATCCCGCTGGACGTCGCGGACGTGCCGGGCGTCGTCGTCGCCGGGGTCACGATCGACGCGGGCACCGAGCTGTCGCCGGTGCTGCTGCGCGTGGGCAAGAAGCACGGCCACCGCCCGTCGAACCCGGCCAACCCGACCACGCTGTCCGACGTCTACTTCCGGGTCGGCGGTCCGCACGTCGGCAAGGTGGACACCGCGCTGGAGGTCAACAGCGACCACGTGCTCATCGACCACACCTGGGTGTGGCGGGCCGACCACGGCGTCGAGGGCTTCACCGACACCCAGCGGTGGAACACCAACACCGGGCTCACCGGCGTGGTCGTCAACGGCGACGACGTGACCGCGACCGGGCTGTTCGTGGAGCACTTCCAGCGGCACAACACGGTGTGGAACGGCGAGCGCGGCACGGTCGTGCTCTACCAGAACGAGCTGCCCTACGACCCGCCGACGCAGGCCGACTGGATGAAGGGCGACGTCGAGGGCTGGGCCGGCTACAAGGTCGGCGACCGGGTGAAGAAGCACACCCTGCACGGCGGCGGCGTGTACGTGTTCAACCAGAACAACCCGTCGATCCACACCGAGAACGGCTTCGAGGTGCCGGAGACGCCGGGCGTGCGGCTGCACCACATCATGACGGTCAACCTCAGCGCGGGCGTGATCGACCACGTGGTCAACGGCGTGGGCGGCCCGGCCGACATGACCAACGTGGGCGCTCCGGTCTACATCGCGGAGTACCCGCTGCCGTGACGCCGCCGAGCGGTGCCCGACCCGCGCCGGGCCGGGCACCGCTCGCGGGTCACCCGGGGGCCGCGCCGGCGGGCATCGCGCTTCGGTCCCCCTCGGGGGCCGCGCCGGCCGGCATCGCGATCCGGTCGGCCGCAGGTCGGTCAGCCGCAGACCGCGCCGCCCGAGGCGGAGCCGACGAGCTTGGCGTACTTCGCCAGCACGCCGCGCTCGTACCGGGCGGGCAGCGGGGACCAGCCCTCGCGGCGGGCCTCCAGTTCGGCCGGGTCGACGCCCAGGTCGAGCGTGCCGTTGGCGACGTCGAGCGTGATCGGGTCGCCGTCGCGGACGAACGCGATCGGCCCGCCGTCCACCGCCTCCGGCGCGACGTGGCCGACGCACAGCCCGGTCGTGCCGCCGGAGAACCGGCCGTCGGTGAGCAGCAGGACGTCCTTGCCCAGGCCCGCGCCCTTGATCGCGGCCGTGATGGCGAGCATCTCCCGCATCCCCGGCCCGCCCTTGGGCCCCTCGTAGCGGATGACCACGACGTCGCCCGCGGTGATCGTGCCGTCCTCCAGCGCGTCCATCGCCGCGCGCTCGCGGTCGAACACGCGGGCGGTGCCGGTGAACACGTCCGAGTCGAACCCCGCGGACTTGACCACCGCGCCGTCGGGCGCGAGGGAGCCGCGCAGGATCGTGATGCCGCCGGTGCGGTGGATCGGCTCGGCCATCGCGCGCAGCACCGTGCCGTCCGGGTCGGGCGGCGCGATGTCGGCCAGGTTCTCGGCGACCGTGCGGCCGGTGACGGTCAGGCAGTCGCCGTGCAGCAGGCCCGCGTCCAGCAGCGCCTTCATCACCACGGGCACGCCGCCGATGCGGTCCACGTCGGTCATCACGTGCCGGCCGAACGGCTTGACGTCGGCCAGGTGCGGCACCTTCGCGCCGATCCGGGTGAAGTCGTCCAGGCTCAGCTCCACCTCGGCCTCGTGCGCGATGGCCAGCAGGTGCAGCACCGCGTTGGTGGACCCGCCGAACGCCATCACCACGGCGATCGCGTTCTCGAACGCCTCGCGCGTCATGATCTGCCGCGCGGTGATGCCCCGGCGCAGCATCTCCACCACGGCCTGACCCGACTTCCGGGCGAACCCGTCGCGCCGCCGGTCCGTGGCGGGCGGCGCGGCGCTGCCGGGCAGCGACATGCCCAGCGCCTCGGCCGCGCTCGCCATCGTGTTCGCCGTGTACATGCCGCCGCACGCGCCCTCGCCGGGGCAGATGGCCCGTTCGATCAGGTCGACGTCCTCGCGGCTCATCAGGCCCCGCGCGCACGCGCCGACCGCCTCGAACGCGTCGATGATCGTCACCTCGCGCTCGCTGCCGTCGGTGAGCTTGACCCGGCCGGGCAGGATCGAGCCCGCGTAGAGGAAGACGCTGGCCAGGTCGAGCCGCGCGGCCGCCATGAGCATGCCCGGCAGGGACTTGTCGCAGCCCGCGAGCAGCACGGACCCGTCCAGCCGCTCGGCCTGCATGACCGTCTCCACGCTGTCCGCGATGACCTCGCGCGACACCAGGGAGAAGTGCATCCCCTCGTGGCCCATCGAGATGCCGTCGGACACCGAGATCGTGCCGAACTCGAGCGGGTACCCGCCCGCCGCGTGCACGCCGTCCTTGCTCGCCTTGGCGAGCCGGTCCAGCGGGAGGTTGCACGGCGTGATCTCGTTCCACGACGAGGCGACGCCGATCTGGGGCTTGGCCCAGTCCTCGTCACCCATCCCGACCGCCCGCAGCATCCCGCGCGCGGCGGTCCTCTCCAAGCCGTCGGTGACGTCGCGACTGCGCGGCTTGATGTCCGGGGTCTCGTTCATGGACGGAACCTAACGTCCCGGGGTGGGCGGCGGGCCGGGGGCCGGCGCGGGGCGGCCGCCCCCCCCGGGCCGCCGGGCCCCGCGGGCGGGGCG
>NZ_JBHYXZ010000035.1:23094-63614 GCF_042752395.1 Actinosynnema sp. NPDC059335
CGCCGGCGCCCGGGGCCGCGCCTCCCCCCCCCGCCGCCGGGGCGGCCGGACCGCGCGAGGGTGCCGGACCGCGGGAACCGGACCGCGAGGAGCCCGGACCGCGCGAGTGGGCCGGACCGCGCCAGGGCCGCCGGACCGCGAGGGCCGAACCGCGCGAGGTGCCGACCCCGCCGACGCGGCCCCGGCCCCGAACCCGAGCGGCCCGGCCCCCGAACCGCGGCCCCGGCCCCCGGACGCCGACCCTCCGTCAACCCAGCAGGAACACCACCGAGGCCAGGCCGAAGCCCATCAGGCTGATCGTGGTCTCCATGACCGTCCACGTCTTCAACGTGGTCCGCACGTCCATGCCCATCAGGTTGCCGACCAGCCAGAAGCCGGAGTCGTTGACGTGGCTCGCGATCACCGAGCCGGCCGCCAGCGCCAGCACGATCGCGGCCAGCTCGACCGCGCTGAACCCGCCCGCCTGCACCACGGGCTGCACCAGGCCGGCCGCGGTGGTCAGCGCGACCGTGGCCGAACCCTGCGCCACCCGCAACGCGGCGGCGATCACGAACCCGGCCACGAACACCGGCAGGCCGAGGTCGGCCAGGCCGTCGGACAGGGCGTCGCCGATGCCGCCGGCCCGCAGCACCGCGCCGAACATGCCGCCCGCGCCGGTGATCAGGATGACCGCGCACACCGGCCCGAGGGCCGAGTCCACCAGCTTCTCCACCGCCGCCTTGCCGTGCCCGCGGCGCACCCCGAGCACGTAGGACGCCACCAGCACGGTCACCAGCAGGGCGACCGGCGTCGCGCCGAGCGCGCGGGCGACGGCGAACCACGTGGCGTCGCCGTCGACCCACCCCGCCGCCCGCGCGGCGTCCAGGCCGGTGTTGGTGAAGATCATGACCAGGGGGAGCAGCAGCAGCGCGACGACGGTCGCGGGCCGCGGCGGGTCCTGCCGGTCCTCCTCCTGCGGTCCGCCGCTGAGGATCGTCGGCACGGGCAGCACGAGCCGCTTGCCCACCCACAGCCCGTACAGGTAGCTGGTCACGTACCAGGTGGGGATCGACAGCAGCAGGCCGAACGCGATCACCAGGCCGACGTCCGCGCCCAGCAGCTCGGTCGCCGCGACCGGCCCGGGGTGGGGCGGCACGAACACGTGCATCACGGAGAACGCGCCCGCGGCGGGCAGCCCGTACCGCAGCACGCCGCCGCCGAGCCGGCGCGCCACCGCGAACACGATCGGCAGCATCACGACCAGGCCCGCGTCGAAGAAGATCGGGAAGCCGAAGACCAGCGAGCTGACGCCGAGCGCGAGCGGCGCGCGATGCTCGCCGAACCGGGCGATCAGCGCGTCGGTCAGCGACTGCGCGCCGCCGGTCACCTCGACCAGCCTGCCCAGGATCGCGCCGAGGCCGACCAGCAGCGCGACGCTGCCCAGCGTGGTGCCGAACCCGGTGGTCAGGATCGACACCACCGAGCCCGCCGGGATGCCCGCGGCGAACGCGGTCAGCAGGCTGACCACCACCAGCGCCAGGAACGCGTGCACCCGCAGGTACATGATCAGGATCAGCAGCAGGGCGATCGCGCCCCCGGCGATGCCGAGCAGGGCGCCCGCGCCGAGGGTCTGGACCCAGTCGTCGGTGGTGGTCATCGGCAGCTCCGTCGCTCTCGAAGGGTCAGGGGGTGGGGCCGGCGAGGCGCAGTCCGGCGATCGCGCGGTCGACGATCCGCTCGGGCGGGCCGGCCACGTCGACCGCGACGCCGTCCTCGTCGGGCCGCAGCGGTTCCAGGGCGTCGAGCTGGGACCGCAGCAGGGACGGCGGCATGAAGTGGCCGGACCGGCGGCGCATCCGGTCGCCGATCACGTCCGGGTCGCCGTGCAGGAACAGGAACCGGACCCGCGCGCCCGCCGCGCGCAGCACGTCCCGGTAGGCGTGCTTGAGCGCCGAGCAGGTCACGACCGCGCTGTCGCCCGCGGCGGCGCGCCCGGTGATCCAGTCGCGGATCGCGGCCAGCCAGGGCGCGCGGTCGGCGTCGGTGAGCGGGGTGCCGGCCGACATCTTCGCGATGTTCGCGGCCGGGTGGAACTCGTCCGCCTCGGCCATCGGCCAGCCGAGCCGGTCGGCGAGCGACCGGGCCACCGTGCTCTTGCCCGATCCGGACACGCCCATCACGACCACGCAGGTCGGCTCGGCGCTGGTGGTCATGCGACACCCCTCGGCTGCGACGACGAGACGATCAAAAGTAGTACCTTTGGCGGCGAAAGGTAGCACCTTTGATGCGGTCGAGGAAGGCCGCCCGGGGGATACCCTGCTGCCGTGCCGGTACCACGCCAGGAGGGCGGCGACGCCCTGCACCGCTCCGTGCTCGACACCCTCGGGCTCCAGATCACCAGCGGTGATCTCCCGGAGGGCCGGGTCCTGACCCTCGACGGCATCCGCGAGCGGTTCGGCGTCTCCCGGACGGTGGCCCGCGAGACCATGCGGGTGCTGGAGTCGATGGGCCTGGTGACGTCCCGGCGGCGGGTCGGCATCACGGTGCAGCCCGCGTCGGCGTGGCACGTCTACGACCCGCGGCTGATCTGGTGGCGGCTGGCGGGCCCGCACCGCGACGCGCAGCTGCGGGCGCTCACCGAGCTGCGGATCGCGGTCGAACCCGTGGCGGCGGCGCGGGCGGCGTGGAACGCGTCGGCCGGGGAGCGCGACCGCCTGCTCGACCTGGCCGGGCGGATGCGCCGGCTCGGCGAGGAGGGCCGGCTCGACGAGTTCCTCGAACTCGACGTCGCCTTCCACGCGCTGCTCCTGGAGTCCGGCGGCAACGAGATGTTCGCCGCGCTCACGAACGTGGTGGCCGTGGTCCTGCGCGGCCGGACGAGCCTGGGCCTGATGCCGGAGAAGCCCGTGCCGAGCGCGCTGGACCTGCACGAGGAGGTGGCGCGGGCGGTCGCGTCCCGTCACCCCGAGGCGGCCGAGCTGGCCATGCGCGCCCTGGTTGCCGAGGTGCGCGACGCCGTGGTCCCCGTCAACGGACCCCACGCGGTCCCGCGCTGACCCCGGCGCGCGGGACGCCCTAACAGGACTTGGTCCAACCGCACTCCAGCTCGACGGGGTGGTCCGGGGCGGGCGCGATCCGCACCGCGGCCGCGTCCTGCCCGTCCCGGTGGCCCGCCAACCGCACCGCGACGGCGTCCTCGACCGGCTTCGCCGACGTGAGCGTGTTGTTGCTGATCATGGCGAACACCAGCGGGACGCCGTCCGCCGTGGTCACGTACCCGGACAGGGCGCTGACGCCGGTCAGGCTGCCGGTCTTGGCGCGGACGTTGCCCTCGGCCGGCGTGCCGCGCATCCGGTTGCGCAACGTGCCGCCGACCATCCGGTCGCCCGCACCGGCCACGGGCAGCGCGTCGTACCAGTCCGGGAACCACGGCTTCGCCCTGGCCGCGAGCAGCAGCGCGGCCACCTGGTCCGGCGCGACCTGGTCCATCCTGGACAGACCGGAGCCGTCCCGCAGCGACAGCGCCGCCGGGTCCACGCCGAGCCCGGCCAGCCGCGCCGTCATCGCGCGCAGCCCGGCGGTCCAGCTCCCCTCGCCGAACACCGCGCGGCCCGCCGCCTTCACCAGGACCTCGGCGTGCATGTTGTTGCTGAGCTTGAGGAACGGCACCATCAGCCGCGACAGCGGCATCGACAGGTGCTCGGCCAGCACGCGCGCGTCCGCCGGGGTCGCGCCGAGGCCCGTGCCGCCGAGCACCCGCACGCCGTGGCGGGCGAGCGCGTCGTGGAACAGCGACGTGGCGAACCCGGTCGGCTCCCAGACCGTGCTCCACTCCGACACCGCCGCGCCGCCGGCGGGGACCGTGCCGCGCACGTCGATCACGTTGGCCCCGTGCCGGCGCTCGACGGTCACGCTCGACGCCGACCCGGGCGGCCCGGTGACCGCGGTGCTGACCACGGTGACGTAGTCCGTCGGCGGCTCGGTGGTCACGGTCGCGGGCGCGCCCGCCGCGCCGGGCGCGACGCGCACGATGACGGTCCCCGCGTCGTAGTCGGTGTCCGGCGAGACGGTCAGCGCCGAGATCTGGGCGTTGTAGTAGTACGGCTCGTCGTCCCACGCCCAGCCGGTGCCCAGCCGCACGTCGTCGAACCACGTGTCGTCGGCCAGGAGCCTGCCCCGGACCAGCTTGACGCCGCGGCGCGCGACCTCGGCGGCCAACGCGTCGTAGTCGGCGGCGAGCACGGTCGGGTCGCCGGTGCCGCGCAGGTGCAGGTCGCCCGCCAGTACCCCGCCGCGCACCGGCCCGGACGCCGCCGCGGTGGTGCGGAACCGGTGGTCGGGGCCCAGGATCTCCAGCGCGGCGGCGGAGCTGAGCAGCTTGCCGTTGGACGCGGGCTGGCCGCGCCGGTCGGCCCCGGAGGCGAACAGCACCGCGCCGGTCCCGGCGTGGCGGACCACGAGGCCCACGTCCGCGCCGTCGAGCGAGGGGTCGGTGACGATCGCCTGGAGGTCGCGCCGCAGCGCGTCGTCGGCCTGCGCGGACGCGGGCGCGGCCAGGTCGGCGGCCGGCGCGGCGACGAGCAGGGCGGCGGCGAGGACGAGCGCGAACGACCGTGATCGGGGCATGGGTGCTCCTCCGGGTGCGCGGGTTTTCGGCGAAGATTGTCCACCTGCCGTGATGCCTTGTGAAGGTTTGACACACCCGTCGGGGGGTCGGGCTGCGGGCACGCGGGAGCTGAAGCATGCTGGAGCCCCGGTCGGTCGTCGTCCGGACGCGTTACGATCGCGGTGCGGTGGCCACGGGTGTGGCACATGCGGCGGTAAGGGGTTGCGGTGGTGGTCAGGGGCAAGGTCGTCCGGTTCGACGAGGTGCGCGGGTACGGCTTCGTCTCGCCCGACGAGGGCGGCGAGGACGTCTTCATCCACGTCAACGACATCGACTTCGACAAGCGCCTGTTGGCGCCGGGCGCCCTGGTCGAGTTCCTGGTGGAGCTGGGCGAGCGCGGCCCGAAGGCGTCCCGGGTCAGCCTGGTGCGCGAGGCGTCCCCGCGTTCGGGCACGTCGACCTACCCGTCCGGCGACGACGTCAACGGCGGGGACGTGTACTGCGAGGTCGTGTCGACCAAGCGGTTCCTGCAGGAGGTCACCGAGACGCTGCTGACCTCCGCGCCGGGGATGACCGCGGAGCAGATCCTGAACGTGCGCAAGAACCTGGTCGGGATGGCCCGCAAGTACAACTGGATCGAGGACTGAACGGCGCCCGCGAGCCCGTGCCCGCGTTAGCCCTGCGCCCGCTGACGGTCCTGGGGGCCGCGGTGGGCGTGCTGCTGCTCGCGGTGAGCGGGCGCTACGGCTACTTCGGGGACGAGCTGTACCACGTGGCCGCCGGCCGCCACCTCGACTGGGGGTTCGCCGACCAGGGTCCGCTGACGCCGCTGCTGGCGCACGCGGTCGACGCGTTGTTCCCGGGCTCCGTGGTGGCGCTGCGGGCGCCGGCGGCGCTGCTCGCCGCCGGCCTGGTGGTCCTCACCGGCGCGACGGCGCGCGAGCTGGGCGGCGGTCACCGGGCGCAGCTCCTCGCCGCGGCGGCGTGCGCGGTGTCGGCGACCACGCTGCTGTTCGGCCACGTCACGCACACGGTGATCGTCGACCTGTTCTGCTGGACCCTGCTCGGTTGGCTGCCGGCGCGGTGGGTGCGCACGCGGGACGACCGGCTGCTCCTGTGGTGCGGTGTGGTGGTCGCGGTCGCCGTGCAGAACAAGTGGCTGATCGTCGCGTTCTGCGCCGCGTTCGCGGTGGTGGTGCCCGTCGTCGGGCCGCGCGGTCTGCTCCGCACGCCGTGGGCGTGGGCCGGCGCGGCGGTCGCGGCGCTGTCCGCGGCGCCGGGCGTCCTGTGGCAGGCGGCCCACGGGTGGCCGCAGCTCACCCTGTCCTCGGCGCTCGGCCGGCAGCCCGTGTTCGGGATGCCGCCGTGGCTGCCGTTCCTGCCGATGCTGCTGCTCTACAGCGGACTGCTGTTCGGCGGGGTGCTCCTGGTGCACGGCTGGGTGCGGCTGCTGCGGTCGCCCGGGTTGGCGGACCACCGGTTCCTGGGCTGGGTGGCGGTCGTCGTCACGGTGATCTTCCTGGTGTCCGGCGGTCGCTACTACTACGCGTCCGGCCTGGTGCCGCTGCTGTGGGCGGCGGGCGGGGTGGAGTTGGAGCGGCGTCGGCCGGCGGCGTGGTGGCGGTGGACCACGACGTGGCCGGTCGCGGTGCTGTGCGCGGCGGTCGCGGTCGCCCAGCTGCCGCTGCCGCCCCGCGACCGGCTGCCCGCCACGGACTTCTTCGGCCGGTACAGCACGGGCTGGCCCGAGCTGGCCGACCGGGTCGACGCCGCGTACCGCGCGTTGACGCCCGACGAGCGGCGGCACGCGGTGGTCGTCGCCGACACCTACTTCCTCGCCGGCGCGGTCGAGGTGCTGGCCACCGACGTGCCGGCGGTCTACAGCCCGCACCGCGGCTACGCGGACTTCGGCACGCCGCCGGAGGGCGCGGACGTGGTCGTCCACGTCGGCGGCGACGAGGAGTCGTTGCGGCGGCACTTCGACCGCGTGCGGCTGCTGACCGTGGTGGAGAACCCGAGCGGCGTGCCGGGGACGAACGACCGCGTCCCGCTCTACCGGTGCGACGGGCCGAAGCGGTCGTGGTCGTCGCTGTGGGCGGAGCTGCGCGGGTTGGTGTAGAGCAGCCCTTCCGACCAGATGTGCCGGGTGCCGCCCCACCGCGCCGCCGACGCCACGTCCGGGAAGAAGCCGCGGCCGTTGAGGTTGGCGCTGGTGTTGCACAGCACGGGGATGCCGCTCAGCTCCGCGTACGCGGCCAGGATGCGGCCGGTGGCGCTGTCGGCCGACGGGTCGATGGTCTGCAGGCGCGCGCTGCCGTCCAGGTGCAGCACGGCGGGGATGCGCTCGACCCACTCCGGCCGGACGTGGTGCTCGAACAGCATGTACGGGTCCGCGCCGCCCGGCGTGAACACCTCCTCGGACCGCGAGGTGAGGCAGATCGGGGCGACGGGCCGGTACGCGGCCCGGTCCTTGATCGCGTTCAACCGGTCCTTCGTGCCGGGGTCGGTGGCGGGCGCGAGGATGCTGCGGTTGCCCAGCGCCCGCGGCCCGATCTCGGCCCGGCCGGACAGCACCACGACCGGCTCGCCCTCGCGGTGCAGCAGCGCGGCCAGCTCCCGCTCGTCGCACGGCCGCACCCGCCACCCGTCGGGCACGTCGCCCGCCACCAGCCGCGGTCCGCTGTAGACGCCCCACCGCAACGCGGTGTGCCCGCCGGCGCGGAACATCTCGCAGCTCGCCGTGCCGATCGCCGCGCCGGCGTCGTTCGGGAACGGCGGCACCCAGATCCCGTCGAACAGGCCGCTGGCGCGCAACGCGCTGTTCCACTTGATGTTCAACGCGCACCCGCCCGCGAGCGCCAGGTGCGGGCGCTGCCCCGGGAACCGCCGCCGCATCAGCGCGGTGAGCCCGGCGAGCAGCCGGTCGCCCAGGTACGCCTGGAAGGTCGCGATCAGGTCGGCGTCGGTGAGGCCGGGCACCAGGTGGTCCCGGTTCACCGCGACCTTCTCGGCGAGCACCCGCGCGTTCTCCTGCCCGATGCCGGGCAGGCCGGTCAGGATCTCGTCGAACACGGCGAACGCGGCCTCCTCGACCCGGCCCAGCGCGGCGTAGGCCATGGCCTTCCCGGCGATCGACAGGTGGTGCCGCACGGCCTCGTCCGGCGACAGGTCGTCGGTGTCGCGCCGGAACGGCTCGAACCGCGCGCTGAAGTCGGCGAAGCTGTTGCCGGTCACGGGCAGCACGGGGGCGATCGCGGTGACCGTCCGGGCCCGGCCGCCGACGTGGTACAGGCGCGGCACCATGCCGCCGTCCCACACCAGGACCAGCGAGTCCTCGCCGCGCTCGGCGAACGGGCTGGAGCAGTACGCGCCCAGCACGTGGTTGGCGACGTGGTGGTAGCTCACGTAACCGGGCGTGCGGCCGCCGAAGTCGTGCGCGTCGAACTCGTGCGGCCGCAGCAGGCCCCGCGGTCCGTCGAGGTAGGGCGCGACCGGCAGGTCGAACGGCGCGCCGGCGCGCCGGGTGAGGACCGCCGTCGCGCCGTCCGCGCCCGCCGTCCACCACCCGTCCACCACGAACCTGTCCACATCGGACGGTGAGATGCCCTCCGCGGCCAGCACGGCGGTGACGCGGTCGAGGTCGTCGAGGGCGCTGTAGCGCGGCCCGTTGCCCAGCTTCTCCATCTCGGTGCTGAACAGCAGGCGGTCGTCGGCGATGACGGCGACCCCGCCGTCGTGGGAGGCTTTGATGCCGCAGATCAACATCAGTCCGTTGCGCCCTTCCGGTCCGCGCCGGCCCGCTCGGCCGAGGCGAGTTCGTCGTAGTAGGCGGCCACGCCCAGCGGGGTCGGCCTGCGGTAGAGCTGCCGGACGGGCAGCGCGGGCAGCCCTTCGGCCCGCAGGTGCAGCGACAGCTTCGTGGCCAGCAGGGAGTTGCCGCCCAGCTCGAAGAAGTCGTCCGCCGGCTCGACCGCCGTGCCGACCAGGCGGCCCAGCACGCGGCACACGGTCGCGACGACCCCCTCGCCGCCGTGGTCGGGCGCCGGCGGCGGTTGCGCGCGCGGCAGGGCGCGGAGCGCGTCGACGTCCAGCTTGCCGTTGCCGGTCGACGGCAGGTGCGGCACGCGCGTGACGGTGGCCGGGAGCATGTAGTGCGGCAGCGTCCGCGCGGCCCGGCGTCGCACCTCCAGCGGGTCGACGCCCTCCGGCGCGACGACGAACGCGTGCAGCCTGGTGCCGTCGTCGGGGTGCTCCTCGGCGGTCACGGCCGCCGCCGTGACGAGCGGGTCCTCCAGCAGCACGGCCGTGATCTCGCCCGGCTCGACCCGGTGCCCGCGCACGCTGACCTGGTCGTCGAGCCGGCCGAGGTGGTCGAGCGCGCCGTCGGGGCGCAGCCGGCCCAGGTCGCCGCTGCGGTACGTGCCCTCCCGGAACCGCAGCGCGGTCAGGTCCGGCCGGCCGTGGTAGCCCGACGCCACGCCCGCGCCGCCGACCACGATCTCGCCCGCCACGCCGACCGGGACGACCCGGCCCCTGGCGTCGCGCACCACCACCGACCAGCCGGGCAGCGGCCGGCCGACCGAGCGCGAGGCGGCGAGCGCGTCGCGCCGCCCGAGGTCGGCCGCCGTGACGTGCACGGTCGTCTCGGTGATGCCGAACATGTTGACCAGCCGGCACGCGGACTCCGGCACGCGGTCGAACCAGCCGGTCAACGACCGGGTGTCGAGGGTCTCGCCGCCGAGGACGACCAGCCGCGGCGCGAGCCCCCGCACGTCCGCGCCGGCGAGTTGGCCGAACGCGGTGGGCGTCTGGTTGAGCACCGTCACCCGTTCCCGCCGGAGGAGGTCGGCGAACTCGTCCGGCGACCGGGCCACCGGCGGCGGCACGACGACGAGCCGGCCGCCGGTCGTCAGGCAGCCCCAGAGCTCCCAGACGGAGAAGTCGAACGCGACCGAGTGGAACAGGGTCCACGTGTCGTCGGGGCCGAACCCGAAGAGGTCGCGGGTGGCGGCGAGGAGGCCGACGACGTTGCGGTGCGGCACCACCACGCCCTTCGGCCGCCCGGTCGACCCCGAGGTGTAGACGACGTAGGCGGGATCGTCGGGCCCGGCGCCGGGTGTGGTGGTGGGGCCGGGATCGGTGCTCGACGTGGCGGCCGCGTGGTGGCCGGGGGCGGTGCCCGGTGTGGCGGTCGCGGGCCGGTCGGACGGTTCCGGACGGGAGTCCGCCGTGGCGCCGTCGCCCGTGGTGCCGTCGCCGCCGAGCAGGTCGGCCGGTCGCAGGGTCGCCGTGTCCCGCCCGGCGGGAATCGGGTCCGCCGCGACGACCGCGGTCAGCCCGGCGTCGGTCGCGATGTGGCGCAGCCGGTCCGCCGGGTGCTCCGGGTCCATCGGCACGTACGCCGCGCCGGCCTTGAGCACGCCGAGCAGCACCACCACCAGCTCGGCCGACCGGGGCAGGCACACGCCCACCCGCGTGCCCGGTCCGACGTCGCGGGCCCGCAGCGCGGCGGCCACCCGGTCGGCGGCGCGGTCCAGCTCCCGGTAGGTCAGCTCGGCGTCCTCGGCCGAGACCGCCACGGCGTCCGGCCGGTCGGCGGCCCGCGCGGCCACCCCCTCGGGCACGGTGGCGAAGTCCGGCGGGGGCAGCGGGCCGCCGTCGCCGAGCGCGACGATGTCCCGCTCCTCCCGCTCCGCCAGCATCCTCAGCTCCGCCACCGGCCTGCGCGGGTGCGCGGCCAGTTCCCGGGCCAGCCGCGCGAAGTGGGCGGCGAACCGGCGCGGGTCGCGGTCCCCGAGCACCCGGGCCACCACCGCGCCGGACGGCGCACGGGTCACGTGCACGGTCAGCGGGAAGTCGGCGAGCGGCCCCGGCACGTACCCGTCGGCCGGGTCGGCGCGGGTGTCCAGCTGGACCGCGACCGTGGCGAGCCCGCCCTCGGGTCGGGCCGGGTCCGGCCGCCGGCCGGCCGCGGCCAGCGCGGCGCCCGCCCCGGCCACGAGGTCCCGCGCCGGGCGGTCCTCGTCCACGGTGATCGGCACGAGCGCGGTGCCCGTCGGGGTGATCGCGGCGAGCACGAGATCGGTGCGGTTCTCGTACCGGGCCAGGGCGAGCGCGAGCGCCGCGAACGCGGTGGCGTCGTCGACCCCCGGCCCCAGCTCCACCGTTCCCCGGTCGGCGGGCCCGTCCCCGCACCAGTCCAGGCTCAACGGGTGGAACGCGACCACGGTGCCGTCGGGCGGCTCCGGGGCCGGGCGGCGGTCGACGGCGACCGGCTCGCCGGTGGCCAGCGCGGCGGCCAGCGCCGTCAGCTCCGCGCGGTGCAGCCACGCCCGGTGCGCGACGAGGACGAGTTCGCGCCCGTCGGGGTGCCGGCCGACCACGACGCGCAGCGGGCGGTCCGGGCCGACCGGCCGGCGCAGCTCCCGGTCGCGCCACGACGGGTCCGCCACCGGGGTCGGGACCTCGTCGTGCCACACCCGGACCGCGCCCGGCACGTGCGGCAGCCCGCCGAGCAGCCGCCGGAGGTCGCGGTCGAGCCGGTCCGGCGTGCGGTCCGGCGGCAGGGGCACCACGACGCCGTGCACGTCCGACGCCGCTGCCGCGGCCCCCGACAGGTGCGAGCGCCGTGCCTGGTCGAGCCGCGTGCGGTTCATCATCCCCCTCGTGCCCCGACGTGGTCAGCGGCCGGTGAAGCCGCCGTCCACCGTGATCACCGATCCCGTCACGTGCCGGGACTCGTCCGAGGCGAGCCACAGCGCGGCCGACGCCACGTCCTCCGGCTCGACCAGGCTGTTCGTCGGCTGGTCCCGCACGAACACCTCCTCGTGCCCCTCCCGCGGCACGCCGAGGCTGCCCGCGATGGCGGCGAGCATCCGCCCCTCCACCCACGCGCCGTCGCGCACCGACCCGGGGCACAGCGCGTTCACCCGCACCTTCAGCGGCGCGAGGTCGAGCGCGGCGGCCTTGGTCAGCCCGACGAGCCCGTGCTTAGCCGCCACGTACGCCGCGAAGTTCCGGTAGCCCACGACCCCCGCCGTGGACGACACGTTGACGATGCTGCCCGACCGCTGCCCGACCATCACGGGCGCGACCGACTTGAGCACCCGCCACGCGCCGTTGAGGTTCACGTCGAGCATCAGCCGCCAGTCGTCCTCGGCGATGTCGTGCACGGCCGCGCCCGACGGGGCGGCGATCCCGGCGTTGTTGACCAGCACGTCGAGCCGGCCGTACCGGTCGACCACGTCGGCGGTGAGCGCGTCCACGCCGGCCGCGTCACGCACGTCGAGCCGCCGCACCAGCACCGACGCGCCGCGCTCGCGGCACAGCGCGGCGGTGTGCGCGAGCTGGCTCCCGGTGCCCATCGGGTAGGGCACGCCCGGCAGGTCGGCGGCGACGTCCACGAGCGCCAGGTCCGCGCCCTCGGCGGCGAACGCGACCGCGCACGCCCGGCCCAGCCCCCGGGCCGCGCCGGTGACGACGGCGGTCTTGTCCCGCAGCCGCATCAGCCGGTCCGGTGGCGTCGGGCGCGGGGCCCGGCGACCACGTCGGCCACGAGGTCGAGCACGGAGTCCGGGTCGTCGGTCAGGTACATGTGCCCGCCGGCCGGCCGCACGGTGCGGAACGCGCCCTCGGTCACGGCGCGCCAGCCCTCGACCTGCGCCGCGGGGACGAGCGCGTCCTCGGTCCCGAGGACGGCGGTGACGGGGGCCTTGATCCGCGCGCCGGGCTCGGCCCGGTACGCCTCGTGCAGCGCCACGTCGGCCCGCAGCACCGGCAGGATCAGCTCGCGCAGCTCCGGGTCGGCCAGCGCGGGGTGCGCGTAGCCCGCGAACTCCTGCACCCGGGCGAGGAAGTCGTCGTCGGACAGGCCGGTGGCGCGCTCCTCCCGCATCGTCCACGGGTCGGACGAGCCGCTGGCGACCAGGTGCCGGACGACCAGCCGGCCCTCCGCTTCGAGGACGCGGGCCAGCTCGAACGCCAGGATCGCGCCGAGGCTGTGCCCGAACAGCACGACCTCGCCGCCGCCGACCTTCCCGGCCAGGTCGCGCCGCAACGCCTCCACCGCGCCCGCCACGTCGGTGCGCGGCTCCTCGTCCACCAGGTTTTCCCGACCCGGCAGCTGGAGCGCGCGGACTTCGAATTCGGCGCGCCGCCGACGCCACGGGCTGAACACACTCGCACCCGCGCCCGCGAACGGGAGGCAGACCAGCGAGACATAGGTCATGGTCGATGAACCCCTGCGTCAGAAGGCGTGCCAGGAGCGGAAAGTCGCGAAAACAGACAACTCGCCGCGGCAATGTGCGCGCCCTGCCCCCAGTGCCCCCTCCGGCACCCAATCCGTGCCCACCTTGGCACAGGACGATGCCAACCTCAAGGGCCTCCCGGAGGTGCGGTCGCGGGCCGCTTCGGCACCGCCGCCCGGCTCGTGCGACGGGTGGACGAACCAGGGTGCCGTGGGCATGATGGGGGTACCGGAGGGTGCGGGAGCGGCGCATCTGTCGAGGTCATGGGGGAATCATGAAGACGGATCCGGCTGGGGGGACCGGCGGCGGGCGCACGGCGCGACGCCGCGGACGGACGGGGGAAGCCGCTGCCGCGGTGCTCGCGCGCAGGGGATAACGGGGGAAAACCGGACCGGCACCGGTGACCGCGCGGCACGCGTTTCCGCGACGGTGATCACCGGCGTTCCCGCGCGCCCGGGAGTCGGTTCACCGAAAAGCGTGAACACCGGATCCGGCGTTCCCGCGCGCTCGATCACGGGAGCATTAACGACCGCTTCCCGGTGCTCGGCGACACGCCCGTCAACGCTTTTCGGCGTGAACCGGACAACGCGCCGAAGTCGGGCGTGACGGACCGAGATCGGAAAAAGGGGAACACACAGTGGCTCGACCCGCCGGCCTCCACCTGCCCTTGTCGGTGCCGCAGCGCGGCATCTGGTTCGCCCAGGAGCTGGACCCGGAGCCGCAGCGGTTCAACATCGGGTCCTACGTCGACGTGCGGGGCGCGGTGCGGGTCGGGGCGCTCGCGGAGGCCGTCCGCCGGTCGATGGCGGAGCTGGAGTGCCTGCACAGCCGGTTCGGCGAGCGGGACGGCGAGCCGCACCAGGTGATCGAGCCGCGCGACGACTTCCCCGTCCCGGTGATCGACGTCGGCGACGAGCCCGACCCGGTGTCCGCCGCCGTGACGATGATGAAGGCGGACGTGGCGCGGCCCGCCGACCTGGCCGCCGGCCCGATCTTCGCCACCGCCCTGTTCCGCCTGTCCGACACCAGGGTCCTCTGGTACTACCGCACCCACCACATCGCCGCCGACGGGTTCAGCGGCCTGCTGCTGGTGCGGCGCGCGGCGAGCGTGTACGCGTCGATCACCGGCACGGGCACGCCGGACGTCGGCCCGTTCCCGCCGTTCTCGGCGCTGCTGGAGGAGGACCGCGCGTACCGCGCGTCCGACCGGTTCGCCGAGGACCGGCGCTACTGGGTCGAGCGGCTGCGCGACCGGGCCGACCCGACGAACCTCGCCGGCCGCAAGCCGACCAGGGCGCGGTCCTCGGTCTACCACGCGGCCGCGCTGTCCGGGGAGGGCGCGGCCCGGCTCCAGGCCGTCGGCCGGGCCGTCGGCACGCGCTGGTCCGCCGTCCTGACCACGGCCGTCGCCGCGTACACGGCCCGCATGACCGGCTCGCCCGAGACCGTGGTGGAGCTGCCGGTGGTCGCCCGGGTGGGCGGCCGCGCGCGGTCGGTGCCGGGGATGATGTCGAACGTCGTCCCGGTGCGCGTGCCCCTGCACCCCGCCGACACCCTGGCCGAGGCCACCGCCCGCACGGCGGCGCGGATGCGGGAGGCGTTGCGGCACCAGCGCTACCGCTACGAGGAGATCCGCCGCGACCTGGGCGTCCCGGCCAACGAGGTGATGCCGTTCGGGCCGTCGGTGAACCTGATGGCGTTCGGCCAGGACCTCCGCTTCGGCGCGTGCGAGGCGACGATCCACGGCGTGTCCAACGGCCCGGTGGACGACTTCGCCGTGGTCGCCTACGGCGAGCCGACGAGCGCGGGACTGCGGCTCGACCTCGGCTGGAACAACGCCCTGTACGGCGAGGACGAGATGCGCGGGCACGAGACGCGCTTCCTGTCGTTCCTGGAGGCCGCGGTGCGGCTCGACCCGGACGTGCCGCTCGGCCGCGTCGACCTGCTGGACCCGGACGAGCGGGCCAGGGTGCTCGTGGCGTGGAACGACACCGCCGTGCCGTTGCCCACGACCACCTTGCCCGAGCTGTTCGAGGCCCAGGTCGCGCGCACCCCGACGCGCGCCGCCGTGGTGTTCGGCGACCGCTCGCTCACCTACGCCGACCTCAACGCACGCGTCAACCGGCTGGCCCGGCGGCTGGTCGACCTCGGCGTCGGCCCGGAGCACCTGGTGGGCCTGCTGCTGCCGCGGTCGCCCGACCTGGTGATCGCGACCCTGGCGGTGCTGAAGGCGGGCGGCGCGTACCTGCCGATCGACCCCGCCTACCCGGCCGACCGCGTCCGGTTCATGCTGGACGACGCCGAACCCGTGGTGGTGCTGGCCGCCGCGCGGACCGCCGTGCCGGGCGCGGTGGTGCTGGACGACGACGCGACCGCCGCCGACCTCGCCCGCTACCCGGGCGACGACCTCACCGACGCCGACCGGCTCACACCACTGCTCCCCGACCACCCCGCCTACGTGATCTACACGTCCGGGTCGACGGGCCGGCCGAAGGGCGTGAGCCTGCCCGCGGTCGCCCTGGCCAACCTCATGGCGTGGAACGCGCGCAACCTCCCCACCGACCGCCCCGACCTGCGCACCGCCCAGTTCGCGGCGCTCAGCTTCGACGCCGCCGCGCAGGAGATCCTGTCGGCCCTGCTGTACGGCAAGACGCTCGTCGTGACCGACAGCGAGACCCGGCTCGACCTGGACCGGCTGGCCGCCTGGTTCGAGACCCACCGCACCGCCGAGCTGTACGCGCCGAACCCCGTGCTGGAGGGCCTGGCCGAGGCCGCCGCCGCGACCGGCCGACGCCTGCCCGACCTCACCGACGTGCTCCAGGCGGGCGAAGCGCTCGGCCTGGGCCAGGCCGTCCGCGACTTCTACGCCCTGGTGCCCGGCCGCCGCCTGCACAACTACTACGGCCCGACCGAGACCCACGTCGTCACCGCGCACACGCTGCCCCTCGACGTGGCCGACTGGCCCGACCTCGCGCCCATCGGCACCCCGATCGACAACACCAGCGCCTACGTGCTCGACACCGGTCTGGCGCCCGTGCCGCCGGGCGTGGTGGGCGAGCTGTACGTCGCGGGCGTGCAGGTGGCCCGCGGCTACCTCAAGCGCCCCGGCCTCACCGCGTCCCGGTTCGTCGCCGACCCGTTCGGGCCCGCCGGCACCCGCATGTACCGCACCGGCGACCTGGTGCGCTGGAACCGCCGCGGCGAGCTGGAATTCCTCGGCCGCGCCGACGACCAGGTCAAGATCCGCGGGTTCCGGGTCGAACCGGCCGAGGTCGAGTCGGTGCTGGGCCGCCACCCCGCCGTGGGCCAGGTCGCGGTCGTGGCGCGGGACGCCGCCGGCGGCAAGCAGCTCGTCGCCTACGTCGTGCCCGCCGGCGGCCGCCTGGTCGACGTGGTCGCGCGGGCGCCGGTGGCCGCCGGCCGCCGGCCGCACCACAATGTTCGCGCCCGCGGCCGCGTGCTCGCCGCGCTGCCGCTGACCGCGAACGGCAAGCTGGACCGCCGGGCGCTGCCCGCGCCGGAGTTCGTCGGCGACGACACCGGGCGCGAACCGGCCACACCGCGGGAGAAGGTCCTGTGCGACCTGTTCGCCGAGATCCTCGGCCTCGACCGGGTCGGCGTGGACGACAACTTCTTCGAGCTGGGCGGGCACTCGCTGCTCGCCACGCGGCTCGTGTCCCGGGTCCGCGCCGTGCTGGGCGCGGAGCTGTCCATCTGGGAGCTGTTCGAGTCGCCGACCGTCGCCGGCATCGCGGCGGGCCTCGGCGACGTCACGGCCCGCCCCGACCTGGTCGCCCGGCCGCGCCCCGACCTCGTGCCGCTGTCGTTCGCGCAGTCCCGCCTGTGGTTCCTGGACCGGCTGGAAGACCTCGGCGCGGCCTACCACCTGCCGTTCGTGCTGCGGTTCACCGGCCGGCTCGACGTGCCCGCCCTGGAGTCCGCCCTGGCCGACCTCGTGCGGCGGCACGAGAGCCTGCGCACGGTGTTCGCCGAGGTGGACGGCAAACCGCACCAACGCGTCCTGGACGACACCCGGCCGCCGCTCGCGGTCACCCCCACCACGCGCGCCGCGCTGGGACCGGCGGTCGACTCGGTCGTGCGGACCCGGTTCGACCTCACCGCGGACCTGCCGGTGCGGGCCGCCCTGTTCCGGGTCGACGCCGACGAGCACGTGCTCGTGATGGTGGTGCACCACATCGCGGGCGACGGCTGGTCCCTGACCCCGCTCGTGCGCGACCTCACCGCCGCCTACCGCGCCCGCGCCGACGGCAAGGCCCCCGACTGGGAGCCGCTGCCCGTCGGCTACGCGGACTACGCCCTGTGGCAGCGGGAACTCCTCGGCGACGACGACGCCCCGACGAGCCTGCTGCGCGGGCAACTGGACTTCTGGCGGCGCGAGCTGGCGGACCTGCCCGAACGCCTCGACCTGCCCGCCGACCGGCCGCGACCCGCCGTGCGCGACTACCGGGGCGGCACCGCCACCCGGCAGCTGGACGCCGCGCTGCACCGGGCGATCGGCGCGGTGGCCCGCGACGGGCAGGCGACCGTGTTCATGGTGCTGCACGCCGCCCTGGCCGCGCTGCTGACCCGCTTGGGCGCGGGCACGGACGTGCCGATCGGCACCCCGGTCGCCGGGCGCGGGGAAGGCGTCCTCGACGGGCTGGTGGGGTTCTTCGTCAACACCCTCGTGCTGCGGACCGACACGTCCGGCGACCCCGCGTTCCGCGACCTGCTGGCGCGGGTGCGCCGGGCCGACCTGGCCGCGTACGCGCACCAGGACGTGCCGTTCGAGCGGCTGGTCGAGGCGCTCAACCCCGAGCGGTCGCTGTCGCACCACCCGCTGTTCCAGGTCATGCTGGCCGCCGGCCACCCGGCCGGGATCAGCGCCGACCTGGGCGACGTCACCGTGACGGCGGAGAACACCGACCTGGGCGCGGCGAAGTTCGACCTGACGTTCTACGTCACCGAGCACGAGACCGGCGGCATCGACCTCGCGCTGGAGTACAGCACCGACATCTTCGACCCGGGCACGGCCGAGTCGGTGCTCGACCGGTTCGTGCGGGTGCTGGAGGCGGTGGTCGCGGACCCGGACGTGCCGTTGGGGCGGATCGATGTGCTCGATGCGGCCGAGCGGGAGCGGGTGCTTCGGGGGTGGCAGGGTCCGGTGCGGGATGTGCCGCCGGCGACGTTGCCGGCCTTGTTCGAGGCGTGGGTGCGGCGTGATCCTTCGGCGGTCGCGGTGGTGTTCGAGGGTGTGTCGTTGACGTATGGGGAGTTGGACGTTCGGGCGAATCGGTTGGCGCGGTGGCTGGTTGGGCGTGGTGTCGGACCGGGGTCGTTGGTGGCTTTGGTGTTGCCGCGTTCGTTGGACTTGGTGGTGGCGGTGTTGGCGGTGGTGAAGGCGGGTGGTGGGTATGTGCCTGTTGATCCTGCTTATCCGGCGGAGCGGATCGCGTTCGTGCTGGACGACGCCAAGCCGGTGGTGGTGCTGGACGATCTCGCGTTCCTCGACGGGGTGGACGTGTCGGGCGCGGATTTGACCGATGTCGAGCGCGGTCGGTCGCATGTGGACGATGTGGCGTATGTGATCTACACGTCGGGTTCGACGGGGATGCCGAAGGGTGTTCCGGTGTCGCATGCGAACGTGGTGGCTTTGTTGAGCGCTGCTGCTGTGCACTTCGAGTTCGGTGTGGACGATGTGTGGTCGTTGTTCCACTCGTTTTCGTTCGATTTCTCGGTGTGGGAGTTGTGGGGGCCGTTGTCGTCGGGTGGGCGGTTGGTGGTGGTGCCGTTCGACGTGTCGCGGTCGCCGGAGGAGTTCTGGGATCTGGTGGTGGCGGAAGGCGTGACGGTGTTGAGTCAGACGCCGTCGGCGTTCTACGGGTTGGTGGAGGCCGGGGTTACCGGTGGTTCGTTGCGGTATGTGGTGTTCGGCGGGGAGGCGTTGCGGTTCGACCGGTTGGGTGGCTGGTTCGAGCGTCATCCGGCTGGTCCGGTGTTGGTGAACATGTACGGGTTGACTGAGGCGACCGTGCACGTGACACATCACGTGGTGACGGGCGGCGGTGCCAGTGTCATCGGCCAGGGCCTTCCGAACTTCCGCACCTACGTGTTGGACTTCGGGTTGAACCCGGTGCCGCCCGGTGTGGCGGGTGAGCTGTATGTGGCGGGTCCGCAGTTGGCGCGGGGGTATTTGGGTCGTGCCGGGTTGACGGCCGGCCGGTTCGTGGCGGACCCGTTCGGCCCGGTCGGTGCGCGGATGTACCGCACGGGGGATGTGGTGCGGTGGACCCGCGACGGTGAACTGGAGTACCTGGGTCGGTCGGACGATCAGGTGAAGGTCCGGGGGTTCCGGATCGAGCCGGGGGAGGTGGAGGCCGCCCTGGTGAGGCACCCGGCGGTCGGGCAGGCGGCGGTGGTCGCGCGTGGGCAGCGGTTGGTCGCCTACGTGGTCGGTCAGGTCGAGTCGGCGGAGTTGCGCGAGTTCGTGGCGGAGTCGTTGCCGGACCACCTGGTGCCGTCGGCGGTCGTCGTGCTGGACGCGTTACCGTTGACGGACAACGGGAAGCTCGACCGCAAGGCGCTCCCGGACCCGGACTTCAACGCCACCACCTCGGGACGCGCACCGCGCACACCGGGCGAGGAAGTGCTGTGCCGGCTGTTCGCCGACGTCCTGGGCCTCGACTCGGTCGGGGTGGACGACAACTTCTTCGCCCTCGGCGGGGACAGCATCGTGTCGATCCAGTTGGTGAGCCGGGCGCGTGCGGCGGGGGTCGGCATCACGCCGAGGCAGGTGTTCGAGCGCAAGACGGTGGCCGGTCTGGCGGCCGTGGCGGTGGCGCTGGACGACGAGGCCGAGCACGTGCCGGACGTCGGCGTGGGCGAGGTCGTGCCGACGCCGATCATGCGGTGGCTGGCCGAGCAGGGCGGTTCGGCGGACCGGTTCTGCCAGTGGCTGCTGGTGGAGGTGCCCGGCGACCTGGGCCTGGACCGGCTGACGGCGGCGGTGGGGGCCGTGCTCGACCACCACGACGTGCTGCGGCTGGTGGTGGATCGTGACGGGACGCCGACGGTGCGGCCGGTCGGTTCGGTGGACGCGCGGGAACGGGTGCGCCGGGTCGTCGGCGGTGACGTGGCACGCGAGCTGCACGCGGCGCAGGACCGGTTGTCCCCGGCCGAGGGCCGGGTGGTCGAGGTGGTGTGGCTCGACGCCGGTCCCGACGCGCCCGGTCGGCTGCTGCTGGTGCTGCACCACCTGGTGGTGGACGGGGTGTCGTGGCGGATCCTGCTGCCCGACCTGGCCGCCGCGTGGCGGGCCGTCCGCGACGGCGCGACCCCGGCGTTGGCCCCGGTGGGCGCGTCGTTCCGGCGCTGGTCGGAGCGGGTGGCGGCGGAAGCCGCGGCGCGGGTCGCGGAGCTGCCGCTGTGGACGGGGATCCTGGCCGACCGGGGGCCGTTGCTCGCCGCCCGTCCGCTGGACCGGGAACGGGACCGCGCGGACCGGGTGCGGTCGGTGTCGGTGGAGGTGCCGGTCGAGGTCACCGGGGCGTTGCTGGGCGAGGTGCCGGCGTTGTTCCACGCCGGGGTGGACGACGTGCTGCTGACCGGGCTGGCGGTCGCCGTCCGCGAGTGGCGTGGTGAGGGTCCGGTGGTGGTGGACCTGGAGGGGCACGGCCGCGCGGACCTCGGGCTGGACGTGTCGCGCACGGTCGGGTGGTTCACCACCCTGCACCCCGTCCGGCTGGACGCGGGTCGCGCCTGGCCCGGCGCGGCGGTCAAGCTGGTCAAGGAGCAGCTGCGGGCGATCCCGGACCACGGCATCGGGTTCGGCCTCCTGCGGCACCTCAACCCGGCTACCGCCGAGGCGTTGACGGCCGCGGGCACGCCGGAGATCGTCTTCAACTACCTCGGTCGCGCGGACGTGGCCGACGTCGGCGGCTGGTCGCTCGCCCGTGACGCGGACGTGGGAGCGGCACCGCCGGACCTCCCGGCGACGCACGCCCTGTCGATCAACGCCATCGTACGGGACGGCGTGCTGCGGGCGGACTGGTCGTGGCCGGAAGGGCTGTTCGCCGAGGACGACGTCCGCGCCCTGGCCCGTGCCTGGACCGACGCGCTGACCGCGTTGGTGGAGCAGGCGCGGCAGCCCGGTGTGGCCGGCCGCACGCCGTCGGACCTGCCGCTGGTCGACCTGTCCCAGGCGGAGGTCGACACGATCGAGGCGCGCTGGCAGGGGATCGAGGACGTGCTGCCGCTGTCGCCGTTGCAGGAAGGGTTGTTGTTCCACGCCCTGTACGACGAGCAGGGGCCCGACGTCTACGTGGTGCAGCTCGCCGTGGACCTGCGGGGTCGGGTGGACGTGCCCGCGCTGCGCGCGGCGGCGGAAGCGTTGGTGCGGCGGCACGCCAACCTCCGGGTCGCCTTCGCGTACGACGGAGTCGGGCACCCCGTCCAGGTGGTGCTGCGGGACGTGGACGTGCCGTGGCGGGAACACGACCTGTCCGAAGTGGACGCCGAGGCGGAGGCGGCGCGGATCGTCGCCGCCGATCGCGCGCGGCGGTTCGACGTGGGCAGCGCGCCGCTGGTCCGGTTCACGCTGCTGCGGCTGGGCGCAGACCGCTACCGGCTGATGATGACCAACCACCACATCCTGTTGGACGGCTGGTCGAGCCCGCTGGTGGCGCGGGAGCTGTTCGCCCTCTACCTCACCGGCGGTGACGACAGCACGCTTCCCCCCGTCACGCCGTACCGGGACTACCTGGTGTGGTTGGCGGGCCGGGACCGTGAGGAGGCGCGTCGGCGTTGGCGCGAGGTGTTGGCCGGTGTGGAGGGGCCGACGCTGGTCGCGCCGCCGGACACCGCACGGGCGGCGGTCGTACCGGACGAGGTCACCGTCACCGTGCCCGAAGACCTCGTCACGCGGCTGACCGCCGTGTCGAGGCAACGCGGGATCACCCTCAACACCCTGTTGCAGGCGGCGTGGGGCGTGGTGCTCGGCCGCCTGACCGGGCGCGAGGACGTGGTGCTCGGCGTGACGGTGTCCGGCCGCCCCGCCGAGCTGGCGGGCGTCGAGTCGATGATCGGCCTGTTCATCACCACGTTGCCGGTGCGGCTGCGGCTGGACCCGGCGACCCCGCTGGCCGACGTGCTGGACCGGGTGCAGGAGCAGCAGGCCGAGCTGACGAGCCACCAGCACCTGGCGTTGGCCGACGTCCTGCGGGAGGCCGGGGCCGACGAGCTGTTCGACACCAGCTTCGTGTTCGAGAACTACCCGGTGGGCCCGGCCGACGGGGTGGACCTCGGCCCCGACCTGCGCGTCACCGGCTACCACGGCCAGGACGCGGCGCACTACCCGATGAGCCTGGTGGCGCACCCGGACCAAGGGCTGAGCTTCCGGCTGATCCACCGGCCCGACCTGTTCGACCGGCGGTTCGCCGGCGCCGTGCTCGACCGGTTGTCCCGGGTGCTGGAGGCGATGGCCACCGATCCGGGGATGCCGGTGGGTCGGGTGGACGTGTTCGGTGCGGGTGAGCGGGATCGGGTGTTGGTGTCGTGGAATGACACGGCTCGTGATGTGCCTGTTGTGTCGTTGGTGGGTTTGTTCGAGGAGCGTGTTCGGGTTGCGGGTTCGGGTGTTGCGGTGGTGTTCGAGGGTGTGTCGGTGTCGTTCGCGGAGTTGAACGTGCGGGCGAATCGGTTGGCGCGTTATTTGGTGGGTTTGGGGGTTGGTGCGGGTTCTGTGGTGGGGGTGCGGTTGCCGCGCTCGGTCGAGTTGGTCGTGGCGGTGTTGGGCGTTCTGAAGGCCGGTGGTGCGTATCTGCCGATCGACGTGGACTATCCGCGCGAGCGCATCGACTTCTTGCTGGCCGACGCGGAGCCGGTGGTGGTGCTGGACGGCGTGGAGTTCGGTGGGGATCTGTCGGGTGCGGATCTGACGGACGCCGACCGGCGTGCGCCGCTGACGGGTGACTCTCCGGCTTACGTGATCTACACGTCGGGTTCGACGGGTGTGCCGAAGGGTGTGGTGGTGGGGCATGGGGCTGTGGTGAACCGGTTGTTGTGGATGCAGGGTGAGTTCGGGTTGTCGTCGGTGGATCGGGTGTTGCAGAAGACGCCGTTCGGGTTTGACGTGTCGGTGTGGGAGTTGTTCTGGCCGTTGATCACCGGTGCGGTGTTGGTGGTGGCCCGGCCGGAGGGGCACCGGGATCCGGCGTATTTGGTGGAGGTGATCCGGCGGGAGCGGGTGTCGGTGCTGCACTTCGTGCCGTCGATGCTCGGGGCTTTCCTGGGCGAGCCTGGCGCGGGGGATTGCACAACCCTTCGGCTGGTGGTGTGCAGTGGTGAGGCGTTGTCGCCCGAGCTGGCCAACGAGTTCCACTCGGTGTTGGACGTGCCGTTGCACAACCTGTACGGGCCGACGGAGACGGCTGTGGATGTGACCGCCGCTCGGGTCGAGCGGGGTGTGTCGGTGGTGTCGATCGGTTCTCCGGTGTGGAACACGCGGGTTTACGTGTTGGATGGCGGGTTGGCTCCGGTGTTGCCGGGTGTGGTGGGGGAGTTGTACATCGCGGGTGTTCAGCTCGCGCAGGGGTATTTGAGGCGTCCCGGGTTGACCGCCGGGCGTTTCGTGGCGGACCCGTTCGGCCCGGCGGGCGCGCGCATGTACCGGACCGGTGATCTGGTGCGCTGGAACGAGGGCCGGTTGGAGTACGTCGGCCGGTCCGACGACCAGGTGAAGATCCGTGGGTTCCGGATCGAGCCGGGTGAGGTCGAGTCGGTGTTGGGTGGGCATGCCGCGGTGCGGCGTTCGGCTGTGGTGGTGCGGGAGGACGCCGTGGTGGGTCGTCGGTTGGTGGGTTATGTGGTGGTGGATCCGGTGGCGGCTCCGGCGGTGGTCCGGTTTCGGGAGTTGGAGTCGGCCGGTCGTCTGTCCGGTGTGGACTTGCACGAGTTGCCGAACGGGATGGTCGTCGCGGGTCGGAACCGGTCGAACATGGCGTATTTGTTCGATGAGGTGTTCGTGCGCAATGGGTATTTGCGTGCGGGTGTGGTGGTCGGGGACGGCGCGGTCGTTCTGGATGTCGGTGGGCACGTGGGGTTCTTCTCGTTGTTGGTGGGTTCGGTGGCGCGGGGTGTGCGGGTGTTCGCGTTCGAGCCGATGCCGGAGTCGGCGGAGTTCTATCGGGTGAACGCGTTCCTGCACGGTGTGGACGCGACGGTGACGACGTGTGCGCTGGCGGACGCGCCTGGGCGTGCGGAGTTCACGTACTACCCGGAGATGTCGCTGATGTCCGGTCGGTTCGCCGACAGCGAGGCGGACCGGGAGACGCTGCGGCGGGTGATCGGCAACGAGCGCGGTGACGACCTGGCCGACGCGGTCGGCGAGGTGCTGGAGCAGCGGCTGGACGGCGTGCCGGTGGACGTGGAGCTGCGCACGCTGTCACAGGTGATGGACGAGCACGGGATCGCGCACGTCGACCTGCTCAAGATCGACGTGGAGAAGGGTGAGCTGGACGTGTTGCGGGGTGTCGAGCCCCGGCACTGGCCCGTCATCCGGCAGGTCGTCGCCGAGGTGCACGACATCGACGGCCGACTCGCCACCGTCACGACCCTGCTCGAATCCCACGGCTTCCGGGTGGCGACCGAGATCCCGCACGGCCTCGAAGGCACGGGCATGTACCAGCTCTACGCCACCCGCACCTCGACCGACACCGAACAGGAACCACCCACCACGTCACGGGAACCCTGGTACACGCCCGCCCAACTCACCCGCGCCCTGCGGGAGCACCTGGCGGAGCGGCTGCCGGACCACATGGTCCCGGCCGCGCTGGTCGTGCTGGACGACCTGCCCCTGACCGCCAACGGCAAGCTGGACCGCAAGGCGCTCCCGGCCCCCGACTTCACCGGCACCGCGCCGGGACGCGCGCCGCGCACACCCCAGGAAGAAATCCTCGCCGGTCTCTTCGCCGAAGTGCTCGGGCTGGACTCGGTCGGCGTGGACGACAGCTTCTTCGCCCTGGGCGGCGACAGCATCGTGTCGATCCAGCTCGTGAGCCGGGCCCGCCGGGCCGGGTTGCGCCTCACGCCCAGGCAGGTGTTCGAGCACAGGACCGTGGCCGAGCTGGCACGGGTCGCGGACCGGTCGGACGACGTGCACGAGGCGGCGGTCGGCGACACGCCCCTGCTGCCGATCATGCGCGCCCTGTACGAGCACGGCGGCGACGTCGACGGGCTCAGCCAGTCGGTCTTCCTGGCCACGCCGCGCGGCCTGGACCGGAGCCGGCTCGTGACGCTCGTCCAGGCCCTGCTCGACCAGCACGACGCGCTGCGGTCCCGCTTCACCCGCCCGGACGCCGGCGACCCGACCTGGCACATCGCCCCGGTGGGCGATGTCGGAGCGGACGACCTGGTCCTCCGGGTGGACGTCACCGGCGTCGACCCCGCCGACCGCGCCACCCTCTACGCCGAGCACGCGGCGTCGGCGGGCACGCTGCTGGACCCCGGTTCGGGTGTAGTGCTGCGGGTGGTCTGGTTCGACGCCGGCCCGGAGGAGCACGGGCGGCTGCTGGTCGTCGTCCACCACCTCGTGGTGGACGGCGTGTCCTGGCGCATCCTGGTCACCGACCTGGCCGACGCGTGGCGGGACCTGTCGACCGGGAATCCGGTGCGCCTGCCCCCGGTGCCCACCCCGGTGCGCCGGTGGGCGCGGTCGGCGGCCGACCGGCGGGCCCCGGAGCCGCCGGCCCCGGACGAACCGCTCACCGACCGTGCCCTGGACCGCGCGGTCGACGTCGTCGTGACCGCCCGCGCCACGACCGTGACGCTGCCCGTCGCCCGGACGAGACCGCTGCTCACCGCCGTGCCCGCCGCGGTGCGCGGCGCGGTCCCGGACGTCCTGCTGACCGCGCTGGCGATCGCGGTCGCCCACCGCCGGCGGCGCACCGGCCGGGTGGGGGACGGGGTCGTGGTCGACGTCGAGGGGCACGGCCGGGACGGCGGCGACGCCGACCTGACCCGCACCGTCGGGTGGTTCACCGGCATCCACCCGGTGCGGCTCGACGTGACCGGGACCGGCGACCCGCTCGTGGCGTTGAAGCGGGTCAAGGAGGCCCTGCGGGCGATCCCGCGCGACGCCGCCGCCGTGCTCGGCGGCGCGACACCGGCGCAGATCGGGTTCAACTACCTCGGTCGGCTGCCCGCGTCCGACGGCGCGGTCGGCGACTGGACCGCCGCGCCCGAGCTGGCGTTCCTGACCGGCTCGGCGGACCCGCGGATGCCCCTCGCGCACGGCCTGGAGGTCACCGTCGTCACGCGCGAGCACCGGGACGGGCCGCGCCTGGACGCCACCTGGACGTGGGCCGGCGGGCTGTGGTCGGAGGACGAGGTCGCCGCCCTGGCCGACGACTGGATCAGCGCCCTCGACCGGCTCGTCGCCGCGGCGCGGCAGCCGGGCGCGGGCGGCTCCACGCCGTCCGACTTCCCGCTGGTGCGCCTGTCCCAGGCCGAACTCGACCGGATCGAGGCCCGGTGGCACGACGTCGAAGACGTCCTGCCGCTGTCGCCGTTGCAGGAAGGGTTGTTGTTCCACGCCCTGTTCGAGGACGACGTGGACGTCTACCTCGTGCAGCTGGCGGTCGACCTGATCGGCGGGTTGGACGTCCGGGCGCTGCGGGCGGCCGCGTCGGCGCTGCTGCGCCGGCACGCCGTCCTCCGGGCCGGGTTCGTGGCCGAGGGCGTGGACCGGCCGGTGCAGGTGGTCGCGCGGCACGTCGAGCCTCCCTGGGCGGAGCACGACCTGACCGGCCTGCCCGCCGCCGACCGGGAAGCCGAGCTGGAACGGCTGACCGAGGCGGACCGGGTCCGCCGGTTCGCCACCGACCGCGCGCCGCTGACCCGGTTCACCCTGGTGCGCCTGGGGGAGGGTCGGTTCCGGTTCCTGATGACGAGCCACCACCTGGTGCTGGACGGCTGGTCGAACTCGCTGCTGGCGCGCGAGCTGTTCACGCTCTACCGCACGGGCGGCGACGACGCGGGGCTGCCGAGGATCACGCCCTACCGCGACTACCTGGCGTGGGTGGCGGGACAGGACCTGGAGGGGACGCGGCGGTACTGGCGCGACCTGCTCGCGGACGTGGACGGGCCGACGCTCGTCGCGCCGCCGGACCCCGGTCGGCCGGCGGTGGTCCCCGAGCAGCTGACCGTGACGGTGCCCGCCGACCTCGCCGCCCGCCTGACCGCGGTCGCCCGGCTGCGCGAACTGACGCCGAACACCGTGCTCCAGGCGGCGTGGGGCGTCCTGCTCGGCCGCCTGACCGGTCGTGACGACATGGTGCTCGGCACGACGGTGTCCGGCCGCCCCGCCGAGCTGGCCGGGGTCGAGTCGATGGTGGGGCTGTTCATCAACACCCTGCCCGTGCGGCTGCGCCTGGACCCCGCCGCGCCGGCGGTCGACGTGCTGCGCGCCGTGCAGCACCAGCAGGCCGAGCTGACCGCGCACCAGCACGTGGGCCTGACCGAGGTGCACCGGCTCGCCGGGGTGGCCGAGCTGTTCGACACCGACTTCGTGTTCGAGAACTACCCGGTGGCGGTCGACCGGGACGGTCTGGCCGGGCTCCGGGTCGAGGACGCGCGAGGCCGCGACGCCGCCCACTACCCGCTGACCCTGGTCGTGCTGCCGGGCGACGATCTCCGGCTCCGGCTCGCCTACCGGCCCGACCTGTTCGACCACGACACCGCCCGGTCGGTGCTCGGTCGCCTGCTGCGGGTCGTGGAGGCGGTGGTCGCGGACCCGGACGTGCCGCTGGGCCGGATCGATGTGCTCGATGCGGCCGAGCGGGAGCGGGTGCTTCGGGGGTGGCAGGGTCCGGTGCGGGATGTGCCGCCGGCGACGTTGCCGGCGTTGTTCGAGGCGTGGGTGCGGCGTGATCCTTCGGCGGTCGCGGTGGTGTTCGAGGGCGAGTCGTTGACGTATGGGGAGTTGAACGTTCGGGCGAACCGGTTGGCCCGGTGGCTGGTTGGGCGTGGTGTCGGACCGGGGTCCTTGGTGGCCTTGGTGTTGCCGCGTTCGCTGGATCTGGTGGTGGCGGTGTTGGCGGTGGTGAAGGCGGGTGGTGGGTATGTGCCTGTTGATCCTGCTTATCCGGCGGAGCGGATCGCGTTCGTGCTGGACGACGCCAAGCCGGCGGTGGTGCTGGACGACCTGGGCGCGGTGGCCGGGTTGGACCGGTTCCCGGACGACGACTTGACCGACGCCGACCGGCTGAGCCCACTGCACGCCGATGGTGTGGCGTATGTGATCTACACGTCGGGTTCGACGGGGACGCCGAAGGGTGTTCCGGTGTCGCACGCGAACGTGGTGGCTTTGTTGAGCGCTGCTGCTGCGCACTTCGAGTTCGGTGTGGACGATGTGTGGTCGTTGTTCCACTCGTTCTCGTTCGACTTCTCGGTGTGGGAGTTGTGGGGGCCGTTGTCGTCGGGTGGGCGGTTGGTGGTGGTGCCGTTCGACGTGTCGCGGTCGCCGGAGGAGTTCTGGGATCTGGTGGTGGCGGAAGGCGTGACGGTGTTGAGCCAGACGCCCTCGGCGTTCTACGGGTTGGTGGAGGCCGGGGTTACCGGTGGTTCGTTGCGGTATGTGGTGTTCGGCGGGGAGGCGTTGCGGTTCGACCGGTTGTCGGGCTGGTTCGAGCGTCATCCGGCTGGTCCGGTGTTGGTGAACATGTACGGGTTGACCGAGGCGACCGTGCACGTCACGCATCACGTGGTCGCCGGTGATGGTGTCAGCGTGGTCGGTCGAGGTTTGCCGAACTTCCGGACGTACGTGTTGGACACCGGGTTGAATCCCGTGCCGCCCGGTGTGGCGGGCGAGTTGTACGTGGCGGGTCCGCAGTTGGCGCGGGGCTATCTGGGGCGTGCGGGTCTGACCGCCGAGAGATTCATGGCTGACCCGTTCGGCCCGGTCGGTGAGCGGATGTACCGCACGGGGGATGTGGTGCGGTGGACCCGCGACGGTGAACTGGAGTACCTGGGTCGGTCGGACGATCAGGTGAAGATCCGGGGGTTCCGGATCGAGCCGGGGGAGGTGGAGGCCGCCCTGGTGAGGCACCCGGCGGTCGGGCAGGCGGCGGTGGTCGCACACGGGCAGCGGTTGGTCGCCTACGTGGTCGGCGACGTCGATGCGGTGGACCTGCGGTTGTCCGTGAAGAACGCGTTGCCGGACCACATGGTCCCGGCGGCGGTCGTCGTGCTGGACGCGTTGCCGTTGACGCGTAACGGGAAGCTCGACCGCAAGGCCCTCCCGGACCCGGACTTCGACGCCACCACCTCGGGACGCGCACCGCGCACGCCCGAGGAGGAGATCCTGTGCCGGTTGTTCGCCGACGTCCTCGACGTCGGGTCGGTCGGTGTGGACGACGATTTCTTCGCGCTGGGCGGGCATTCGCTGGTGGCGACGCGCTTGGTGTCGCGGGTGCGGTCCGTGCTGGGCGCGGAGTTGTCCGTCCGCGACCTGTTCGAGGCCCCCACCCCGGCGCGCCTGGCGGGCCGGTTCACCGGGGGCGGGGTGCGCCCGGCGTTGGTGGCGGGGCGGCGTCCGGATCGGGTGCCGTTGTCGTTCGCGCAGGTGCGGTTGTGGTTCCTGGACCGGTTGGAAGGGCTCGGTGCGGTCTACCACGTGCCGCTGGTCCTGCGGCTTCGCGGCGCGTTGGACGTTGACGCCCTGCGTGCCGCGTTCGGTGACGTGGTGGCGCGGCACGAAGCGTTGCGGACGGTGGTCGGCGAGGACGACGGTGTGCCGTTCCAGCGCGTGGTGGACGATCCGCGCTTCGACGTCCCACTGGCGGAGGTGGACGAGGCCGATCTGCCGGCGGCGGTCCACGACGTGGTCAGCGCTCGGTTCAACCTCGGTCGGGACCTGCCGGTGCGGGCGGTGGTGTTCCGGGTGCGGCCGGACGAGCACGTGCTGGTCGTGGTGCTGCACCACATCGCCGGCGACGGCTGGTCGCTGGGACCGCTGGCGCGGGACGTGGGCGTCGCCTACCGGGCCCGGTTGACGGGTGCCGCGCCGGCCTGGGCACCGCTGCCGGTCCAGTACGCGGACTACGCGCTGTGGCAGCGCGACCTGCCCGACCAGGTGGACTTCTGGCGCGAGGCGTTGCGCGGGCTGCCCGACCGGCTGGAGCTGCCGGTCGACCGCCCGCACCCGCCGGTCCGCGGCTACCGGGGCGGGACGGTGCCCGGCGAGCTGGGCCCGGACCTGCACCGGCGCATCGCCGCGCTGGCCCGTGACGAGCACGTGACGGTGTTCATGGTGTTCCAGGCGGCGTTGGCGGTGTTGTTGACGCGGTCGGGTGCGGGCACGGACATCCCGATCGGGACTCCGGTGGCGGGTCGGTCGGACGAGGTGTTGGAGGACCTGGTCGGGTTTTTCGTGAACACGGTGGTGTTGCGGACGGACACGTCGGGTGATCCGGGGTTCGGTGAGTTGGTGGGGCGGGTGCGTGAGGTCGATCTGGCGGCTTTTGCGCATCAGGACGTGCCGTTCGAGCGGTTGGTCGAGGTGGTGAACCCGGTGCGGTCGTTGGCGCACCACCCGTTGTTCCAGGTGATGCTCGCGTTCACCGGACCCACCGGGCCGGCCCCGGACCTGCCCGGCCTGGCGATCACCCCGGAGCGGATCGACCCGGGCACCGCGAAGTTCGACCTCACGCTGTACGTGGTGGAGCGGCCCGGTCACGGCGGGGTCGACCTGTCGCTGGAGTTCAACGCCGACGTGTTCGACCACGACACCGCCGCGTCGCTGCTGGCCCGGTTCGTCCGCGTCCTGGAGGCCGGGGTCGCGGACCGGGACGTGCCGATCGGGCGCATCGACGTCCTGGACCCGGCGGAACGGCACCGCGTCGTGGTCGAGTGGAACGACACCGCCCACGCCGTGCCCGACGCCACGCTGCCGGAGCTGTTCGAGGCCCAGGTCCGCCGCACGCCGCACGCGAAAGCCCTGGTGTGCGACGGGGAGTCGCTGACCTACGCGGAGCTGAACGCCCGCGCCAACCGCCTCGCCCACCACCTCCTCGACCGGGGCGCGCGTCCGGAGCGGTTGGTGGCCGTCGCGCTGCCGCCGTCGACCGACCTGGTGGTGGCGTTGCTGGCGGTGCTGAAGACCGGGGCGGCCTACGTGCCGATCGACCCCGGCTACCCGGCCGAGCGGATCGGGTTCATGCTCGCCGACTCCCGGCCGGTGGCCGTCCTGGAGGACGGGATCGGGAGCCTGGCCGGCCTGCCCGAGCACGACCCCGCGCACGCCGAGCGGGCGACGCCCGACCACCCCGCCTACGTCATGTACACGTCCGGGTCGACGGGCACGCCGAAGGGCGTCACGGTCGGGCACCGCGCGTTGAGCCACTACCTGGCCTGGGCGCGCGACCGGTACCCCGGTCTGGCCGGCTCGTCCCTGGTGCACTCGTCGGTGGCGTTCGACCTGACCGTGACGGGTCTGTTCGGCCCGCTGACCGCGGGCGGGTTCGTGCAGCTCGCGCCGCTGGAGGCGGTGGGCGGCCGCGCGCCGGCGTGGTTGACGCGGCCCACGTTCCTCAAGGCGACGCCCGCGCACGTGCCGCTGCTCGCGTCGCTGCCCGACGCGTTCTCGCCGACCGGTGAGCTGGTGATCGGCGGTGAGCTGCTGCTGGGCGAGGCGCTGCGCGGGTGGCGGGAGCGGCACCCCGGCACGGTGGTCGTCAACGAGTACGGCCTGACCGAGACCGCGGTCGGCTCGACGGAGCTGCGCCTCGAACCGGGGACCGCGACACCGCCGGGCGGTGTCCCGGTGGGGCGTCCGGGCTGGAACACCCGGCTGTACGTGCTGGACGCGTCGCTGAACCCGGTGCCGCCCGGCGTGGCGGGGGAGCTGTACCTGGCGGGCGCGCAACTGGCCCGCGGGTACTTCGAACGGCCGGGGCTGACCGCGTCCCGGTTCGTGGCCGACCCGTTCGGCCCGACGGGCACCCGCATGTACCGCACGGGCGACCTGGCGCGGTGGACCCGCGACGGCGAACTGGAGTACCTGGGCCGCTCGGACGACCAGGTGAAGATCCGCGGCTTCCGGATCGAGCCGGGCGAGGTCGAGGCCGTGCTCGCCCGGCACCCCGCCGTGGGCGCGGTCGCGGTGGTGGCCCGGGAGGACGCCGTGGTCGGGCGGCGGCTCGTGGCCTACCTCGTGGCGGCGCGTGGCGAGGCGGTCGACGTCGGGTCGGTGCGGGCCGCGGCGGCCGGGCCGCTGCCGGACCACCTGGTGCCGTCGGCGTTCGTCGTGCTGGACGCGCTGCCGCTGACGGCCAACGGGAAGCTGGACCGCGACGCGTTGCCCGCGCCCGACTTCGGCGCGGCGGTGTCGGACCGCGCGCCGCGCACCCCGCGCGAGGAAGTCCTGGCGCGGGTGTTCGCCGACGTGCTCCGGCTCGACCGCGTCGGCGTCGAGGACGACTTCTTCGCGCTCGGCGGCGACAGCATCGTGTCGATCCAGCTCGTCAGCCGGGTGCGCGAGGCGGGTCTGCACCTCACGCCCCGGGACGTGTTCGAGCACAAGACGGTCGCCGGCCTCGCGGCCGTCGCGGTGACCCCGGACGCCGACCGGGCACCGGACGTCGGCGTGGGCGACGTGGTGCCGACGCCGATCATGCGGTGGCTCGCCGACCGGGCCGGCTCGGCGGACCGGTTCTGCCAGTGGCTGCTGCTGGACGTCCCCGCCGACCTCGGACTGGACCGGCTGACGGCCGCGGTGCGGGCGGTGGTCGACCACCACGACGCGTTGCGGCTGGTCGTCGGCCCTGGTGGCGCGCACGTGCCACCGGCCGGTGCGGACGTCCGGGACCGGGTGCGTCGGGTGGGCCCCGGGGCGGACGTGGAACGCGAGCTGCACGCGGCCCAGGACCGGCTGCGCCCCGCCGAAGGCCGGATGGTCGAGGTGGTCTGGTTCGACGCCGGTCCCGGCCGCCGCGGTCGCCTGCTGCTGGTGCTGCACCACCTCGTCGTGGACGGCGTGTCGTGGCGCATCCTCGTGCCCGACCTGGTCGCCGCCGTGGCCGGCGCACCCGCGTTGGCGCCGGTGGGCACGTCGCTGCGCCGCTGGGCCGAGCGCCTGGCCGAGCAGGCGACGTCCGCCGCCCGGACCGCCGAACTGGACCTCTGGACCGGCATCCTGCGCGACCCCGGTCCGGCGCTGGCGGCGCACCCGCTCGACCCCGCGCTCGACCGGGTCGACGGGGCGCGCTCCCTGTCCGTCGAGCTGCCCCCGGACGTCACCGCGGCCCTGCTCGGCGAGGTCGCGGCGGCGTTCCACGCCGGGCCGGACGACGTGCTGCTGACCGGCCTGGCCGTCGCGATCGACGCGTGGCGGCGCAGGCGCGGCCGGCGCGGCGGCACCGCCGTGGTGGTCGACGTGGAAGGCCACGGCCGGGAGGACGTCGGGCTGGACGTGTCGCGGACGGTCGGCTGGTTCACCACGCTGCACCCGGTCCGGCTCGACCCCGGCGCGGTCCCGTTCGCCGAGGTCCGCGCCGGCGGCCGGGCGGCCGGGGAGGCGGTGAAGCGGGTCAAGGAGCAGTTGCGCGCCGTGCCCGACCACGGCCTCGGCTTCGGCCTGCTCCGCCACCTCAACCCGGACACCGGCCCGGCGCTGGCCGCCCTGCCCCGCCCGGAGATCCTGTTCAACTACCTCGGCCGGGCCGGCGCGCCCGGCGGCGACTGGGCGCTCGCCCCCGAGGCGGCCGGCGTGCGGCCCGCCGCGCCGGACCTGCCCGCCACCCACGCGCTGACCGTGGACGCGGCCGTGCTGGCGGGCGTGCTGCGGGCGACCTGGTCCTGGCCCGGTCGCCTGTTCGCCGAGGACGAGGTGCGCGACCTCGCCCGGTCCTGGACCGAGGCGCTGACCGGGCTCGTCCGCCACGCGCGCCGGCCCGGCGCGGGCGGCCACACGCCCTCGGACATGGCGTTGGTGACCCTCAGCCAGGAGGACATCGACGAGTTCGAAGACCGGGACCGGTCCCGATGAGCCGCCGCCGAGACGTGTCGAGAGGTGTTGCCCGGTGAGTTCCCGGATCGAAGAAGTCCTGCCCCTGTCGCCGTTGCAGGAAGGCTTCCTCTTCCACGCCCTGTACGACGAGCAGGGCCCCGACGTGTACCTGGTGCAGCTCTCCGTCGACCTGCGCGGCGCGCTGGACGTCCCGGCGCTGCGGGCCGCGACGGCGGCGTTGCTGCGGCGGCACGCCAACCTGCGCACCGAGTTCCGGCCGCGCCGCACCGGCGAACCCGTCCAGGTGGTGCTGCGGGAGGTGGACCCGCCGTGGCACGAGCACGACCTGTCGGCGCTGGGCGACGCCGACCGCGCGGCCGAGCTGGACCGGCTGGTCGCCGAGGACCGGGCGCGGCGCTTCGCGATGGACCGGCCGCCGCTGATCCGCTTCACCCTCATCCGCCTCGGCGACGACCGGTACCGGTTCCTGCTGACCAACCACCACATCGTCCTCGACGGCTGGTCCAGCCCTCTGCTCGCGCGCGAGCTGTTCGCCCTCTACCAGGCCGGGGGCGACGACCGCGGCCTGCCGCCGGTCACCCCCTACCGCGACTACCTGGCGTGGGTCGCCCGGCAGGACCAGGAGGAGGCCCGCGACCGGTGGCGCGACCTCCTCGACGGGCTCGACGGGCCGACGCTGGTCGCCCCGGTCGGGGCCGCCCGCCCGCCGCTCGTGCCGGACGAGGTCGTCGTGCCGCTGCCCGACGGGCTCACCGTCCGGTTGACCGCGCTGTCCCGGGACCGCGGCATCACGCTCAACACCCTGGTGCAAGCCGCCTGGGGCGTGGTGCTGGGCCGGCTGACCGGCCGCGAGGACGTGGTCCTCGGCGTCACGGTCGCCGGCCGCCCCGCCGAGCTGCCCGGCGTCGAGTCGATGATCGGCCTGTTCATCAACACCCTGCCCGCCCGCCTCCGGCTCGACCCGGCCCGCTCCCTGCACGACCTGCTGCGCGACGCGCAGCGGCGGCAGGCCGACCTGGCCCCCTACCAGTACCTCGGGCTCACCGAGGTGCAGCGGCTCGCGGGCGCGGGCGAGCTGTTCGACACCGACTTCGTGTTCGAGAACTACCCGGTGGGCCCGGCCGACGGCCTGGACCTCGGCCCCGACCTGCGCGTCACCGGCGTGCACGGGCAGGACGCCGCGCACTACCCGCTGTGCCTGGTCGTGATCCCCGGCGAGGACCTGCGGCTGCGGCTCGTGCACCGGCCCGACCTCTACGACGCGACCGCCGCGCGGACCGTGCTGGCCCGCGTCACCCGCGTCCTGGAAGCCATGGCGACGGACCTCGACCAACCCGTGGGCCGGGTGGACGTGCTCGACCCCGCCGAACGGGACCGCGTGCTGGTCGGCTGGAACGCCACCGACCGCGACGTGCCGCCGACGACGCTGCCGGAACTGGTCGAGGCGCAGGTCCGGCGCACCGGCTCGGCGACCGCCGTGGCCTGCGACGGCACGACCCTCACCTACGCCGAGCTGAACGCGCGGGCCAACCGGCTGGCCCGGGCGCTGGTCGAGCGCGGGGCCGGGCCGGACCGGCTCGTCGCCGTCGCGCTGCCCCGCTCGACGGAGCAGGTCGTCGCCGTGCTCGCGGTGCTGAAGTCCGGGGCCGCGTACCTGCCGGTCGACACCGCCCACCCGGCCGAGCGGATCGCGTCCACCCTCGCCGACGGCCGCCCCCTCACCGTCCTCACCACGCGCGGCACCGCCGTCCCGGCAGGCCACGACGTGCTGGTCCTGGACGACCCCGACACCGCCGCCGACCTGGCCGGCCGGTCCGCCGACGACCTCACCGACGCCGACCGCCGCGCGCCGCTCACCCCGGCCGACCTCGCGTACGCGATCTACACGTCCGGCTCGACCGGCACCCCCAAGGGCACGCTGATCGAGCACCGCGCCGTGTGCCACTACCTGCGGTGGGCGGTCGAGCGCTACCCCGGTCTCGCCGGCGCGTCCCTCGTCCACTCGTCCCTCGCCTTCGACCTCACCGTGACCGGCCTGTACGGCCCGCTGATCCGCGGCGGCCTGGTCCAGCTCGCGCCGCTCGACGCCGCCGCGGACCGCGTTCCCGACTGGCTGCGCCGGCCGACGTTCGTCAAGGGCACCCCGGCGCACGCCCCGCTGCTCGCCACCCTGCCCCGCGACCTCTCGCCGACCGGGCAACTCGTGCTCGGCGGCGACCTCCTGCGCGGCGAGATGCTGCACGACTGGCGGCGGCAGCACCCCGGCGCGACCGTGCTCAACGAGTACGGGCCGACCGAGACCGCGGTCGGGTGCGCCGAGCACCGCATCGAACCGGGCGTCGCCGTGCCGGACGGCGACATCACCCTCGGCCGGCCGATCTGGAACACCCGGTGGTACGTGCTCGACGGGTCGCTGTCGCCGGTGTTGCCCGGTGTGGTGGGGGAGCTGTACATCGCCGGCGCGCAGTTGGCCCGCGGCTACCTCGACCGGCCCGGGTTGACGGCCGAGAGGTTCGTGGCGGATCCGTTCGGCCCGGCGGGCACGCGCATGTACCGCACCGGCGACCTGGTGCGCTGGACCGGGGACGGCGAGCTGGACTTCGTCGGCCGGTCGGACGACCAGGTGAAGGTCCGGGGGTTCCGGATCGAGCTGGGCGAGGTCGAGTCGGTCCTGGGTGGGCATGCCGCGGTGCGGCGTTCGGCTGTGGTGGTGCGGGAGGACGCGGCCGTCGGTCGTCGGTTGGTGGGTTACGTCGTGGTGGATCCGGTGGCGGCTCCGGCGCTGGCTCGTTTTCGGGAGTTGGAGTCGGCCGGTCGTCTGTCCGGTGTGGATGTGCACGAGTTGCCGAACGGGATGGTCGTCGCGGGTCGGAACCCGTCCAACATGGCGTACTTGTTCGATGAGGTGTTCGTGCGCAATGGGTATTTGCGTGCGGGTGTGGTGGTCGGGGACGGCGCGGTCGTGCTCGACGTCGGCGGGCACGTGGGGTTCTTCTCGTTGTTGGCGGGTTCGGTGGCGCGGGATGTGCGGGTGTTCGCGTTCGAGCCGATGCCGGAGTCGGCGGAGTTCTATCGGGTGAACGCGTTCCTGCACGGTGTGGACGCGACGGTGACCACGTGCGGCCTGGCCGACGCTCCAGGCCGTGCCGAGTTCACCTACTACCCGGAGATGTCGCTGATGTCCGGCCGGTTCACGGACCTGGCCGAAGACCGGGAGATCCTGCGCCGGGTGGTCCACAACGAGCGACCCGGCGAGGCCGCCGGCGAGGGCGTGCTGGCCGAGGTGCTGGAGCAGCGGTTGGACGGCGTGCCGGTGGACGTGGAGCTGCGCACGCTGTCACAGGTGATCGACGAGCACGGTCTCACCCGGGTCGACCTGCTCAAGATCGACGCCGAGAAGGGCGAGCTGGACGTGCTGCGCGGCGTCGAGTCCCGGCACTGGCCCGTCATCCGGCAGGTCGTCGCCGAGGTCCACGACATCGACGGCCGACTGGCGGTCGTCACCACGATGCTGGCGGACCACGGCTTCCGGGTGACGACCGAGATCCCGCACGGCCTCGAAGGCACGGGCATGTACCAGCTCTACGCCACCCGCACCGCGACCGACACCGAACAGGAACCACCCACCACGCCTCGGGAGCGCTGGTACACCACCGGGCAGCTCACCCGGGACCTCCGGGCGCACCTGGAACGGCGCCTGCCCGACTACATGGTCCCGCCGGCGCTGGTCGTGCTCGACGCGCTGCCGTTGACGGCCAACGGGAAGCTGGACCGCAAGGCCCTGCCCGCGCCCGAGTTCAACGCCACCACCTCGGGACCCGCGCCGCGCACGCCCCAGGAGGAAATCCTCGCCGGTCTCTTCGCCGAAGTGCTCGGCCTCGACTCGGTCGGCGTGGACGACGACTTCTTCGCGCTGGGCGGGCATTCGCTGCTGGCCACCCGGTTGGTGTCGCGGGTGCGGTCGGTGCTGCGGGTGGAGGTGTCGATCCGGGACCTCTTCGAGGCGCCGACGGTGTCCGGGCTGGTGGGGCGGTTCGCCCGGGGCGGGGAGCGCCCGGCGTTGGTGGCGGGGCCGCGCCCGGATCGGGTGCCGTTGTCGTTCGCGCAGGTGCGGTTGTGGTTCCTGGACCGGTTGGAAGGGCTCGGTGCGGTCTACCACGTGCCGCTGGTCCTGCGGTTGGGCGGTGCGCTCGACGTGGAGGCGTTGCGGGCGGCCCTGGGTGACGTGGTGGCGCGGCACGAAGCGTTGCGGACGGTGGTCGGCGAGGACGGCGGCGTGCCGTTCCAGCGGGTGCTGCGCGATCCCGGCTTCACGGTCCCGGTGCGGGACGTGGACGAGGCGGGCCTGTCGGCGGCGGTGGACGGCGTGGTGCGCGCTCGGTTCGACCTCGGTCGGGACGTGCCGGTGCGGGCGGTGGTGTTCCGGGTGCGGCCGGACGAGCACGTGCTGGTCGTGGTGCTGCACCACATCGCCGGCGACGGCGGCTCGTTGCAACCGCTGGCGCGGGACGTGGGCGTGGCGTACCGGGCGCGGTCGGCGGGCGGCGCGCCGGGGTGGTTGCCGCTGCGCGTCCAGTACGCCGACTACGCGGTGTGGCAGCGGGAGCTGCTGGGCGGCGAGGACGATCCGGGCAGCGTGGTGTCCGGTCAGGTCGAGTTCTGGCGCGAGGCGTTGCGCGGGCTGCCCGACCGGCTGGGCCTGCCGGTCGACCGGCCCCACCCGCCGGTGCGCGACTACCGCGGCCGGACCGTGTCGCGCGAGCTGAGCCCCGTGCTCCACCGGGCGGTGGCGGGGTTCGCCCGCAGCCGCAACGCCACCGTGTTCATGGTGTTCCAGGCGGCGTTGGCGGTGTTGTTGACGCGGTCGGGTGCGGGCACGGACATCCCGATCGGGACTCCGGTGGCGGGTCGGTCGGACGAGGTGTTGGAGGACCTGGTCGGGTTTTTCGTGAACACGCTGGTGTTGCGGACGGACACGTCGGGTGATCCGGGGTTCGGTGAGTTGGTGGGGCGGGTGCGTGAGGTCGATCTGGCGGCTTTTGCGCATCAGGACGTGCCGTTCGAGCGGTTGGTCGAGGTGGTGAACCCGGTGCGGTCGTTGGCCCACCACCCGTTGTTCCAGGTCATGCTCGCGTTCACCGGCCCGACGGACCTCGACGTGGAACTGCCCGGCCTGACCGCCACCCCGGAACGCGCGGACGCGGGCACGGCCAAGTTCGACCTGACGTTCTCCGTCGCGGAACGGCCCGACGCCGGCGGGGTCGACGTGGGGCTGGAGTTCGCCACCGACGTGTTCGACCGGGCCACCGCCGAATCGCTGCTGGCACGGCTGGTGCGGGTGCTGGAGGCGGGCGTCGAGGAGCCGGACGTGCCGATCGGGCGGCTCGACGTGCTCGACCCGGCCGAGCGCCACCGGGTGCTGGTCGAGTGGAACGACACCGCCCGCGCCGTGCCCGACGCCACGCTGCCGGAGCTGTTCGAGGCCCGGGTCCGGCGCTCCCCGGACGCGACCGCGGTCGTGTTCGAGGGCCAGTCGGTCACCTACGCCGAGCTGAACGCCCGCGCCAACCGCCTCGCCCACCACCTCCTCGACCGGGGCGCGGGCCCGGAACGCGTGGTCGGCCTGGCGCTGCCCCGCTCGACCGACCTGGTCGTCGCGATCCTCGCCGTGCTCAAGACCGGTGCCGCCTACCTGCCGCTCGACGCCGACCACCCGGCCGAGCGGATCGACTTCATGCTCGCCGACGCCCGGCCCGTGACCGTGCTGACGAGCGCGGACGCGCCCGCCGGCGGTCCGGGGCACGACCCCGGCACGCGTGCCCGACCGGCCAACCCGGCGTACGTGCTCTACACGTCCGGCTCGACCGGCAGGCCCAAGGGCGTCGCCGTCGAGCACCGGGCCATCGCGAACCGCCTCGCGTGGATGCGCGCGGGCCACCGGCTGGGCCCGGACGACCGGGTGCTGCACAAGACCCCGGTCACGTTCGACATCTCGATCTGGGAGCTGTTCTGGCCCCTGCTCGACGGGGCCGTGCTGGTGGTGGCCAAGCCGGACGGCCACAAGGACCCCGCCTACCTGGCGGACCTCATCCGCCGCGAACGCGTCACGGTCGCCCACTTCGTGCCGTCGATGCTGCACGTGTTCCTCCAGGAGCCCGCCGCCCGCGACTGCGTCGGCCTCCGCCGGGTGTTCTGCAGCGGCGAGGCGTTGACCGCCGAGCTGCGCGACCGGTACCACGCCGTGCTCGGCGGCTCCCTGCACAACCTCTACGGACCGACCGAAGCGGCCATCGAGGTGTCCGCCGCGGCCTGCCCGCCGGCCGACGCCGACACCCGCGTCACGATCGGCGCTCCGGTGTGGAACACCCGCCTGTACGTGCTGGACCCCGGTCTGGCCCCGGTGCCGCCCGGCGTGGCAGGGGAGCTGTACATCGCGGGCGCGCAACTGGCGCGCGGCTACCTGGAACGCCCCGGCCTCACCGCCGACCGGTTCGTGGCCGACCCGTTCGGCCCGGCGGGGGAGCGGATGTACCGCACGGGCGACCTGGCGCGGTGGACCCGCGACGGCGAACTGGAGTACCTGGGCCGGTCGGACGACCAGGTGAAGATCCGCGGGTTCCGGATCGAGTTGGGCGAGGTCGAGGCGGTGCTGGCGCGGCACCCCGCC
>NZ_JBHYXZ010000036.1:0-6826 GCF_042752395.1 Actinosynnema sp. NPDC059335
CTTTTCCCCGCCGGGCCTGCCGGCTTTGGCCTGCCCAGGGGTACCCGTAAGGGCCCCATGTCAAATCGAGCCGGACCCGAGCGCTGAACTCACCGTCCCCAACATCCGGCCCCGACTCACAGCAAGACGCTCCCACCAGCCCTCGGCTCCGCCGCCACCGCCGAGTACGCCGCCGCGATCAACGCCGGATCCGGGCCCTCCAGCCGCCCCGGCTTGGCCAACCCGTCGAGCACCACGAACCGCAGCACGCCCGACCGGGTCTTCTTGTCCGTGCGCATGCCCTCCAGGAGCTGGCCGAGCGCGTCCGGGTCGTAACCCGTCGGCAGGCCGAGCGAGGACAGGATCGTCCGGTGGCGGTCGGCGGTCGCGTCGTCCAGCCGGCCGGCGAGGCGGGCCAGCTCGGCGGCGAACACCAGCCCCACGCTGACCGCCGCGCCGTGCCGCCAGCGGTAGCGCTCGCGGCGTTCGATGGCGTGGGCCAGGGTGTGGCCGTAGTTCAGGATCTCCCGCAGGTCCGACTCGCGCAGGTCGGTCGACACCACGTCGGCCTTGACCTGGATCTTGCGCCGGACCAGCTCCTCGATCACGTCGCCGGACGGGTCCAGCGCCGCCTCCGGGTCGGCCTCGATCAGGTCGAGGATGACCGGGTCGGCGATGAAACCGCCCTTGACCACCTCGGCCATGCCCGCGACCAACTCGTTGCGCGGCAGCGTCTCCAGCGTGGCCAGGTCGACCAGCACGGCGGTCGGCTCGTAGAACGTGCCGACCAGGTTCTTGCCCGCGTCGGTGTTGATGCCGGTCTTGCCGCCGACCGCGGCGTCCACCATGCCGAGCAGCGTGGTGGGCACGTGCACCAGCTTGACGCCGCGCATCCAGGTGGACGCGACGAACCCGGCCAGGTCGGTCACCGCGCCGCCGCCGAGGCCGACGACGGCGTCCGTGCGGCCCAGGCCGATGCGGCCGAACACGTCCCAGCAGTACCCCGCGACCCGCAGGTCCTTGCCGTCCTCGGCGTCGGGCACCTCGACGCGGTGCGCGTCGATCCCGGCCGCCTCCAGCTCGCCGCGGACCGCCTCGGCGGTCTCGGCCAGCGTGGGCGTGTGGACGATCGCCGCCTTGGCCGTGCCCCTCAGGGTCTCGACCAGGTCGCCCAGCAGGCCCCGGCCCACCACCACGTCGTACGGTCGTTCCGCGGCCACGCGGATCCGCACCGGCTCGCCCATCACCACTCCCCTCGTCCGGTCACCATTCGACCACGTCCGACCCGAGCACCGCGCCGCCCCACACCCCGGCGAGCACCTCCGCCTGGCGGGCGATCGCGCGCCGCGCCTCGCCCCTCACCTTCGACCAGCCCGTGACCCGGAACGTCACCATCCGGCCCCGGAACTCGTGCCGCCACGCCCCCGTCACCCGACCGTGCAGCACGAGCGCGCCGGGGCCGCCGACGGGCCGCCACACCCGCTTGGCCACGTCGGGGTCGGCGACCAGGTGGCGCGGGCCGAGCAGGTAGGGGTCGCGCGGGAACAGCAGCAGCCCGGCGGGCGGCTCGGGCGCGTCGGCCACGTCCTCGTGCGCCAGCAGCCGCCTGCCGTCGACCCGGACCGGGCGCAGGTCCGGCCAGGTCTCCTGCGGACCCGCGCCGAGCCACTTCTCCGCGTCGGCCTTGGCGAACGGCCCGACGAGCCGCGCGTAGTCGCGCAGGAGGGTCGGCTCGCCGGGGTCCTCGACGTCGGGCCTGGCGGTCGGGCGGCGGAAGACGAGCTGCCTGCCGTGCTGCTCCAGCTCGATGCCGGCGAGCAGGGTGGCGAGGCGGAACACGTTCTCGATGACGTGGTCGACGCCGCAGGTCGGGCAGTGCGGCGTGACGGCGGCGGGCAGCAGCGGGCTGATCGCCGCCGACAGCTCGCCCTTGGTGGCCGTCTCGCCGGGGAACTCGCGGTGCAGGAGGTCGACGACCAGGTCGAGGTGGGCGAGGTCGGGCACGGGGTGCGCGCCGCACCACGCGGCCAGTTGCCGGGGCGTGCGCGGTCGGAGCTGGCGGCGCAGCGCGGGCAGGTCGGCGCGGCGGTGCAGGTGCGGCGCGCCGCGCAGGCTGAGCACGCGGACCAGGTCCTCGGCGGCCTCCCGGCGGCCGCGCACGCCCAGCGCCGCCGCGCCCGTCCCGGGCGGGCTGTCCACCACGCCCAGGGGCAGCACCGCGCCGGGGTCGTCGCCGTGCAGGCCCTGCACCGCGGCGCGGTGCGCCAGGACGCGGGCCACGGTGAGGTCCACGGGCGGTCAGGTCCCCCGCGCCTGCTCCGTCAGGCGGAGCACCGCGTCGACCACCTGCTCCGGGGTGAGGTCGTCGGTGGTCACCTCGATCGTGGCCACCTCCCGGTAGAGCGGCAGCCGGGCGTCCAGCAGGACCTTGAACGTGGCGCGCGGGTTCACGCCGGCCAGCAGCGGCCGTGCGCTGGACATGCCGGTTCGCCGCACGCCCTCCGCCATGCCGACGTTGAGGAAGACCACGGGGTGACCGGCCAGGCGGCCCCGGGTGGCCGCGGAGAGCACCGCGCCGCCGCCCAGCGCCAGCACGCCATCGTGGGTGGCCAGGGCGTCGGCGACGGCCTGCTCCTCCATCGCGCGGAACGCGGGCTCGCCGTCGTCGGTGAAGATGTCGGAGATCGGCTTGCCCGCCTTGGCCACCACGTCGTCGTCGGTGTCCCGGAAGGGGACGCCGAGCCGTTCGGCGAGCAGCGTGCCGACCGTCGTCTTGCCCGCCCCGGGCGGGCCGAGCACGACGTACCGCGGGCTCACAGGCCCTCCCAGCGGGCTTCCAGCGCCTCCAGGTAGGCCGCGACGTTGCGCTTGGTCTCGGCGATCGAGTCGCCGCCGAACTTCTCCAGCGCCGCCTCGGCCAGCACCAGCGCCACCACCGACTCCAGCACCACGCCCGCGCGCGGCACCGCGCACACGTCCGAGCGCTGGTGGATCGCGACCGCGGGCTCCCCGGTCCGGACGTCCACGGTCGACAGGGCGCGCGGCACGGTCGAGATCGGCTTCATGGCGACGCGCACGCGCAGCGGCTCGCCGTTGGTGATGCCGCCCTCCAGGCCGCCCGCCCGGTTGGAGCGCCGGGTGACGCCCTTCGGCCCCGAGCCGCGGTCGATCTCGTCGTGCGCCTGGCTGCCCCACCGCTCGGCGGTGGTGAAGCCGTCGCCGATCTCCACGCCCTTCATCGCCTGCACGCCCATCAGCGCGCCGGCCAGCCGCGCGTCGAGCCGGCGGTCCCAGTGGACGTGCGAGCCGAGGCCCGGCGGCAGGCCGTAGGCGATGACCTCGATCACGCCGCCGACCGTGTCACCGGCCTCCTTGACCGCCTCGACCTCGGCCACCATCGCCTCGGTGCCGCGCGGGTCGAAGGCCCGGACCGGGCTCGCGTCGACGGTCGCCAGGTCGTCCGGGCCGGGCACGGGCGCGTCGGCCGGGGTCTTGGCCTTGCCGATGGACACGACGTGGCTGACCACGTCCACGTCGAAGACCTGCTTGAGGAAGTGCCGGGCGACCGTGCCGAGCGCGGTGCGGGCCGCGGTCTCCCGGGCGCTGGCGCGTTCGAGCACGGGGCGGGCCTCGTCGAAGCCGAACTTCTGCATGCCGGGCAGGTCGGCGTGGCCGGGGCGCGGCCTGGTCAGCGCCTCATTGCGGCCGGTGGGCTTCAGCTCGGACGGGTCGACCGGGTCCGCGGACATCACCTTCTGCCACTTGGGCCACTCGGTGTTGCCGATCCGGACCGCGATCGGGCCGCCCTGGGTGAGCCCGTGGCGGACGCCGCCGAGGATCTCCACCTCGTCGGCCTCGAACCCCATGCGGGGGCTCCGGCCGAACCCGAGGCGGCGGCGCTCCAGTTGAGCGGTCAGGTCGGCAGTGGTGACCTCGACCCCGGCGACCATGCCTTCCAGCACGGCGACGAGGGCCGGTCCATGGGACTCCCCAGCGGTGATCCAGCGCAGCACGCGGCGATCCTTTCACAGTGTGAACCGGGGGCGGAGGCCCAGGTGAGGCCGGGTGGGCGTGTCCCGCCCCGGAGCGACGCGCCCTACCCGGGGTGGGTGACGCCGGTGAGCCGTTCGGACGCCTCGCGCGGTGCGGGGCTGTCCCGCGTGCCGTAAACGGCGGGCTCATCGCGCGGCTCGCCGTGAGAGAGGCGGCGTCACGGCGGTTCAGGGGCGAATGCCGGTGGCGCTCCGATCGCGGCTTGTTCACCTGAGTGGTCCGCGGCCGAATGCGGGGGTCGTTGGGGCGGAGTCGGTCGGTTTGGCGCGCGTACACCGGGAACCGGATCCCGCCATGCCTCTGGGACAAAATCTCAGGACACCGTCCCCATCGCCCGGCGGCGCTGTATCGTCGCGCCATGAGTGACGAGGTCCCGTTACCCGGGCAGGCGCACAACAGCGGTGTCCGCAATAGCCTGTCGGACGTCGCCGGTCCCGTTGTCCGGGCCGGGCGCACCGGTCCGGTGACGATCAATGTGCGGCCTGCGGGCGTTGACCAAGCGGGAACGGCCGGTCCGGGCACGCGTCACCCCTCCTTCGGACTCGCGGTCGCCGCGCCGGCGATCACGCCGTCGCCGGCTGTTGTGGTCGGGTTCGACCACAGCGGATCGGGAATGACCGTCGCCGGGTCGGGAATGGCCGTCGCCGGGTCGGCGCGGCCGGAGGCACCCACCCTCCGACCGCGGCCGACTTCGGGCACCGCGAGCGCGCCATCGCCGGGCACCGACCGGCTCACGGTCGAGGTGACGACGCGCAACGACCGGTTCCCGGACCTCGACCGCGTCGAGGACGACGGTCCGCACTGGACGGAGGACTCCGGCGCCGGCGACCTGTCGCCCATCGACAACGGCATTTTCGACCTCTACGCCACCGGTGGCGCGGCGTTGTCGGCCGATCGGGAAAAGGAGCCGCCGCGAATGCGCCGGTCGACTCGGCGCAAACGCCCTCCAGGGTGTGAACGCGGATTCCGACGAGCGCGGGTGGTTCTGCCTCCGCACCTCGGAAGGTCGGATCCCGGCGGCCGAATTCGAATCGCTCGACCACCGCGGCGGACAACTGCCGGCGTCACGCGTGACGTTGACCGTCGCCGTGTGGAGTGAGGACGATTTACGGGTTATTCGACCTCCGGAGGGAACTCGTCCGGCGAATCGTCCGGCCGGGTTGTACGGTGCACCGATCATTCATTTTCAGCGTCGGGAAGGCGGGTCCGTCGTGACCGGACGGGGCAGGCAGCGCGCGGACGCGACGCGCAACCGGGCGGCGATCCTGGACGCCGCGCGGACGCTCATCGCGGCGCACGGCCCGGACGTGGGCATGGACCGGATCGCGACCGCGGCCGGGGTCGCGGTCGGCACGCTGTACCGGCACTTCCCCACCAAGCAGGACCTGGTCGGCGCGATCGTGGCCGACCTGGCGGCGACCATCGCCGGAGCCCTGGACTCGGCGTCGGGCAGGGTGCGGGCCGGGCAGAGCACCGCCGTGGCGGAGATCGTCGGACTGCTGCACCGGGTCGTGGTGACCCTGGGGCAGGAACGGGTGCTGCGCGACGCCGTGGCGGAGGTGGACGGCGGGGTGTTGCGGCCCGTCCAGGAGCGGGCGGTGCGGTCGCTGGCCGACCTGGTGGCCGCCGCCCACGCCGACCACGCGTTGCGAGAGGACGTGACGGTGGACGACATCTCGCTCCTGTTGGCCACCTCGCCGGGTGTCGAGGTGCCGGAGGACGTCCGGCTGCGGTGGGTGGAGTTGGCCCGGCGGTCGCTCACCCGGTGATCCGGTCAACCCGGACGGAGCGACATCAGCCAGGTCGCGGCGAGCAGGCCCGGTCCGTGCGGGACGGTGCGGCCCGGACGGCGGACGGCCAGCAGGAGCGTGATCACGCTCGCCAGGACCGCGGCGACGGGTAACGCCTGCCACGACACGGCGGCCAGGACCGCGCCCAGCGACCCGGCGAGCTTCACGTCTCCCCCGCCCATCGAGGCCGGGGCGAGCAGGTGGATCAGCAGGTGGAAGCCGCCGAAGAGCAGGCAACCGGCCAGTGCGCGCCCCGGGTCGGCGCCGCACAGCCACAGGGCGAGGCCGATCGCCGGGTACGCGGGCAGGGTCAGCGCGTCGGGCAGGCGGTGGTGGCGCAGGTCGGTCGCCGTCAGCAGCACGCCCAGCCAGGCCAGGAGCAGCGGCACGGGCAGCCACGCGGGTGGGGCCAGCGCCCAGGCGACGAACCACAGGACGGCGGTCGGCGCGGCGCACCGGAACCAGTGCACGTCCGCGCCGCGGGGGAGGCGGCGGAGCAACCCGGCGCCCAGGGCGCCGGCGAGGAAACCGGAGATGACCATGGGACCAGCGTCGGGCGGGAAGCGTTGGGGCGCAACAACTTGTAGGGGTGAATGGACCATTCACCCGCGATCGCCGAAGGGAGATCGACCGGGCGGGTGACGGAGGTGGGCGGCTCCGGGTCCGGCGGTCGACGGCCCGAGGCGGGAAAGCGGCTCGTAGACGGCGACGGCGGGCGGATCGCGGCGTGGCGATCGACGGGCCGGAGGCGGGTGCGGGAGGTGGACCGGCCGGGCGCAAGGGCGGTGGACCGCGCGACCGGGAACGGAGCGGGGAACCGCGCGACCGGAGGCGGGACGGACCGCACGGCCGGAGGTGGGACGGACCGCACGGCCGGAGGTGGTGGGCGGGGAGTGCCGGGGGCGGTGAGGGGGGGGGGGCGCGGCCGACGCGGCGCCACACCCCCCCGCCCCCGCCCCCAGACACACCCCCCCCCCCCCACCCCCCCCCCCGCCCCCCCCGCA
>NZ_JBHYXZ010000036.1:6833-63610 GCF_042752395.1 Actinosynnema sp. NPDC059335
GGGGGGGGGGGGGGGGGGGGGGGGGGGGGGGGGCGGGGGCGCGCCCGCCCCCGGCCGCGCCCCCCCCCCCCCCGACCCGTCACCGTCGCCAGGAGAACAGCGCGTCACCCGAGGCGACCGGGCCGGCCGCCTCGTCCAGCAGCACCTCCGGCGTGGCGTCCAGCGCGATCACCGGGCAGATCGGCGCGAACCCCGCCGCCTCGACCTCCGCCGGGTCCCACGTCACCACGGGCTGACCCGCCCGCACCTCCTCCCCCTTGACCACGTGCAGCGTGAACCCCTCGCCCTTGCGCTTCACCGTGTCGATCCCGAGGTGGACCAACACCGCCGCACCGTCCGCCGTGGCCACGACGAACGCGTGCGGGTGCAGGGTGACCACGGTCCCGTCCACCGGCGACACCACGTCCGCCCGCCCGCGGTCCGGTTCGACCGCCACGCCCGGACCCACCATGGCCTGCGCGAACACCGGGTCCGGCACGTCGGTCAGCGGCACCACGCGGCCGCTCACCGGGCTCGCCACGCGCAGCGTCACAGCAGGTCCTCGATGTCGCTGGCGATCGTGTCGGCCTCGGGCCCCACGACCACCTGCACCACGTTGCCCGACCGCATCACGCCGTGAGCGCCCAGCCCCTTCAACGCCTTCTCGTCCACCAGGGAACCGTCTTCCAGCTCACAGCGCAGGCGCGTGATGCACGGCTCGATCTCCACGATGTTGTCCGCACCGCCGAGCGCGGCGAGGATCCGCTCCGCCTTGTCGTCCGCCACTTCAAGTCCTCTCTCGACACCTGGCCCGAGGGTGCCACCGCTCGGGCACGGTCCCGTAACGGCGGTTGACACCCGGTTGGCGCGCGGAGCATCCTCCCCGCACCAACTGGTCTAGACCGGAAAGTACCAATCCCGGTGTGGACGTGCGAGTGCCGGGGAGGTGTCATGAACCGCGACGAGATCGTCGAGGGGCCGAAGCCGAAGCACGCCCAGCTCCGCGACATCCTGCGGCGCATGGCCGAGCAGGAGCTGCCCCCCGGCTCGCCGATCCCGTCCGAGCGCGACCTCGCCCAGCGGTACGGGGTGTCGCGCATCACGGTCCGCGCGGCCGTCGGGCAGCTCGTCACCGAAGGGCTCCTCACCAGGGCCAAGGGCCGCGGCACGTTCACCGCCCGCCGGCGCATGGACGTGCAGCTCTACCTGGAGTCGTTCACCGACGACATGCGCCGCCGCGGCCTGACGCCCGCCACCGAGGTGCTGACCCGCGCCGTGCAGGCGCCTCCGCCGGAGGCCGCCGCCGCGCTGGGCCTGCCGCCCGGCGAACCCGCGTGCCGGCTCGTCCGGCTGCGCCTGGCCGACGGCGTGCCGCTGGCCGTCGAACGGGGCTGGTACAACCCGCGGGTCGTGCCCGGGCTCGAACGGCACGACCTCGACACCTCGCTGTACACGCTCATCGCCGACACCTACGGGGTCCAGCTCGACCACGCGCGCCAGACCGTGTGGGCCGAGGGCGCGGACCCCGCCACGGCGAAGCTGCTGGGCATCCGGCCCGGCGGCTCGCTGCTCGTCTTCCGCCGGGTCTCCAGCTCACAAGGCAGGCCCGTCGAGGACATGACCTCCTGGTACCGGGGCGATCTCTACCAGGTGACCATGCAACTGGACCGGACCGACCCGGGATCCGGACCGCACCACTCCGCCAAGGGAGGTACCCCATGAGCGCCAGCGCCCCACAGGCGACCGGCGGTCGTGAGATCAAGGGCCTGGCCGGGCTCCAGCGCTTCGGTCGCAGCCTCATGCTGCCGATCGCCGTGCTGCCGGCCGCCGCCCTTCTGCTGCGACTCGGCCAACCCGACATGCTGGGCGAGGAGGGCCTGGGCTGGAACAAGGTCGCCGCGGTCATCGGCAACGCGGGTGACGCGCTGTTCGCCAACCTGCCGCTGCTGTTCGCGGTGGGCATCGCGGTCGGCTTCGCCCGCCGCGGCGACGGTTCCACGGGGCTGGCCGCGGTCGTCGGCTACGTCGTGCTGCAGGGCGTGTTCAAGGCGATGTCGCCGCTGGTCCTGGACCAGCCGGAGGACCCGGCGGCCAAGGCCAACCTGATCGACTACCGGGTGCTCGGCGGCATCGTGGTGGGCCTCATCACGGCGGTGCTGTGGCAGCGGTACCACCGCATCAAGCTGCCCCCGTACCTGGCGTTCTTCGGCGGGCGGCGGTTCGTGCCGATCCTGGTGGCGGGCGTCATCACGATCGTCGGCGTGCTGATGGGCCTGGTGTACCCGGTCTTCGCCGCGGGCCTGAACAACGTCGGCGAGGCCATCACCGGCAGCACGATCCTCGGCGCGGGCATCTACGGCGTGGTGAACCGGCTGCTGATCCCGCTCGGCCTGCACCACATCGTCAACAACGTGCTGTGGTTCCAGTTCGGCGAGTTCGAGGGCAAGACCGGCGACATCCCGCGCTTCCTCGCGGGAGACCCGACCGCCGGCACGTTCCAGACCGGCTTCTTCCCGATCTTCATGTTCGCCCTCCCGGCGGCGGCGCTGGCCATCGTGCACACCGCCCGGCCGGGGCAGCGCAAGATCATCGCCGGCATCATGGGCTCGGCGGCGCTGACCGCGTTCATCACGGGCGTGACCGAGCCGCTGGAGTTCGCGTTCATGTTCGTGGCGTGGCCGCTGTACGTGATCCACGCGGTCCTGACCGGCACGTCGCTGGCCATCAGCAACGCGCTGGGCATCCACGACGGGTTCGGGTTCTCCGCCGGTGTCATCGACTACCTGCTCAACTTCAACATCGCGACCAAGCCGCTGCTGATCCTGGTGCTGGGCGTGATCTACGCGGCCGTCTACTACTTCCTGTTCCGCTTCGTGATCACGAAGTGGAACCTGAAGACGCCCGGCCGCGACGCGGACGAGGACCCGGAGGCCGACCAGAGCGTGGTGGACGGCAACGGCAAGCGGGACCGGGCCGCGAAGCGCGACGGGGAAGGCCGGTCGGACGCCACCGCGTCCTGACGGCGAGCCGAGAGCAACGAGAGGACGGGTCATGCCTGAGCGACGGGTCACCGTGGCGAGCAAGGTCGGACTGCACGCACGCCCTGCCGCGCTGCTGGCGAAGGCGGCGGCCGGGCAACCGGTCAAGGTCACCATCCGCAAGGACGACGGCCAACCGGTCGAGGCGGCGAGCGTGCTCGGCCTGATGACGCTCGGCGCGATGCACGGCGACGAGGTCGTCCTGGCCGCCGACGGCGAGGGCGCGGACGCCGCGCTGGAGGCGCTCGCGGAGATCATCGCCACCGACCTCGACGAGGGCTGATCCCTCGCACGCGCTCCACGGCGCGGGCAACTGCGAACAGCAGTGGTCGAGCGCGACCGCCGGGCCCCGTCCGCACCCCTGGGTGCGGGTGGGGCCCGGCGGCGTGTCCGGGTCGGTGTCAGCCCAGCTCGTCCAACGACCGCTCGACCTCCGCGGCCTCCACCGAGCGCCGCTGCCTGCGCAACGCGACCAGCGCCGCCTCCCACGCCCGCCGCGCGCCGCGGGCGAGGTGCAGCGACCCCATCCGGACCAGCGTGTCGGTCTCCTGGTAGTCGCTGCCCAGGTCCTGGAACAGGCTCAGCGCCCGCTGGTAGTGCTCCAGGGCGAGGTCGTGCCGGCCGGCGGCCTGCGCGATGAACCCCAGGCTCTCCAACGCGTTCGCCTGGCCGTTGCGGTCGTCCAGCTCCCGGTACAGCGCCAACGCGCGCTCGCAGTGCCCGGCGGCCTCGTCGAGGCGACCCAGCCGCGACTGGTACCAGCCGATGGCGTTCAACGCGTCCGCCTCGCCCGGCACGAACCCGCCGTCGCGGTACAGCGGCAGCGCCGCCAGGGCGTGCTCCAACGCCTCGGCGTCGTCGCCGCGGCGTTCCAGCACCCAGGCGAACGCGAGGTGGGTGCGCGCCTGCTCGACCCCGTCGCCCAGGTCCTCCAGCAGCCGCAGGGCCTCGCGCAGGTGCTCGACCGCGCGCGGCCCGTAGTCGTGCCGGGCGGCGATGTGCCCGAGGAACCGGTGGCACTTCGCGTCGAGCTTGAGGTCGCCGAGCCGTCGGGCGGCCGCCAGCGCCAGCTCCCAGGTGGCCCGGCTGTCGTCCGGGTCCGGCACGCGCAGCAGCTGGTAGGTCCGCAGCGCCTCGGCGAACCCGCCCACCTCGCGGTCCCAGCCCTGCCGCGCGCCGAGCCGCTGGGCGTCCAGCACCGCCGAGTGCTCCGCGTCGCACCAGGCCAGGGCCGCCTTCTCGGAGTCGAACGACAGCGGCTCGCAGTCCGACGGCGGCGGCCCGAGGCCGTCGAGCGGACGGGCGGGGTCCAGCACCGCCTGCGCGGCCGCGGTCGTGTGCAGGTAGAAGTCGACCATCCGGCGCACGGCGGACACCACCGACCCGGCCGGCTCGTCGTGCCGCGCCCGTTCCTCGGCGTAGAGCCGGACGAGGTCGTGCATCCGGAACCGGTCCGCCTCCTGCTCGTGCAGCAGGTTCCCCTGGCACAGCTCGGCCAGCTCAGCCCGCGCGACCGGCACGGACCGGCCCAGCAGCGCCGCCGCCGCCTCCACGCTGATCTCCGGGGTGCCCGCCGACAGCAGCCGGAACGCCCGCGCGGCCCCGTCCGGCAACGACCGGTAAGAGGACGCGAACACGGCGCGCACGCTGGCCGTGATCTCACCGGCCTCGAACGCGTCCAGCGGCGTCAGGTCGAGTTCCCGGGCCAGCTCGCCCAGCGGCAGGTCGGGCCGCACGGTGGCCCGCGCGCCCAGCACGCTGATCGCCAGCGGCAGCCCGGCCGACCGCTCGGCCAGCGCCCCCACCGCCTCGCGCTCGCGGTCGGCCCGCTCCGCGCCGATGTGGCGCACCAGCAGGTCGCGCGCCTCCGGCGGCGGCAGCACGTCCAGCGGCAGCGGCCGCGCGCCGTGGGTGGTGACCAGGCCGGGCAGGTGCCTGCGGCTGGTCACGACCACCGTGCACGCCGGTCCGCCGGGCACCAGGTCGGTCACCTGCTCGGAGTCGTAAGCGTTGTCCAGCAGCACCAGCAGTCGCCGGTCCGCGGTCAGGCTCCGGTACAGCCCCACCTGCGCCTCGTCGTCGCACGGGATCGCGTCCGGGTCGACCCCGAGCGCCTGGAGGAACGCCCGGATCACCGCGTGGGGCGACAACGGGGTGCCGGACGGGGTGAAACCGCGCAGGTTCGCGTAGAGCTGACCGTCCGGGAACCGGTCGGCGGCGCGGTGCGCCCAGTGCAACGCCAACGACGTCTTGCCGACGCCGCCGGGACCGATGATCGCCACCACGGTCGACCGGTCGCGCCCGGCCGCCGCCCGGTCGAGCCGGTCCAGCTCCGCGGCGCGACCGGTGAACAGCGGCGGTGGCGGCGGCAGTTGCCGCGGCACCGGAGGGCGGACCGCGGCCGGCGGCCCCGCCGGGACGTGCGCGGCCAGCGCCGGGTCGGAGGTCAGGATCCTCTGGTGCAGCCGCCGCAGCGGCGGGCTCGGGTCGGCGCCCAGCTCCTCCGAGAGCTGCCGCTGGACCCGGCGGTAGGCGTCGAGCGCCTCGCCCTGCCGGCCCGACCGGTACAGGGCGAGCATCAGCTGGCCGGCCAGCCGCTCGTCCAGGGGCCGCGCGGCGGCCTGCGCCGTGATGCCCGCCAACGCGGCCGAGTGCTCGCCGCGGCGCAGCATCGCGTCGTTGCGGTCCAGCTCGGCGCGCAGCCGCTCCTCGTCCGCCCGCGCCCGCACGCCCTCGACCCACGAGCCGTCCATCCCGGCCGCCACCGGACCGCGCCACAACCTCAGGGCCTCGTCGAACAACGCGAGCGCGCGCTCGTCGTCCGCCGCACGGGCCCGTTCGACCAGCCGGTGGAACCGGTGCAGGTCGGCCGCGTCCTCGTCGGCCTGGAGCACGTACCCGCCGCCCTGCCGGACCAGGTCCACGTCCGGCACGTCGGCCAGCACCGCGCGCAACCGGGACAGGTAGCTGTACAGCGAGTCACGGGCCGTGCGCGGCGGCACGTCCCACAGCCGGCCCACGAGCCGGTCCAGCGACACGGCCCGGTTCAGGTCCACCAGCAGCGCGGCCAGGACGTGCCGCTGCCGCGCGTGGCCGAGGTCGAGCCGACGACCTCCCACGTGCGCTTCGACCGGCCCGAGCAGCCGGAACCACACCCCCATCACGCCCCCGCCCGGCGCACCCGATTCGCCACAAGATAGCCACAAGATCGCCTGCCTAGCATCGAACCACGGCCACGGCACGCGCGCCCACACGGGCGGCGACGGCGGCCGGCCCGCCCCGGGGGGTGCGGGCCGGGTGTCGCGCCCGACGGCGGCGCGGGCCGGGCACGGCGCGGAACCGATCACAGGAGGGCAGTGGTGATGGCTGTTCACGTGCGCAGGAGCAGACCGGGGCCGGGCACGGCGCCGATGCGGTGCAACACCTCGCGGTGGCCCGCACCCGCTAGCACGGCAGGGGCAGGATGTCGCCCGTCGCGGCGCGCAACGCCCGGCGCATCGCCTCGCGCGGCGCGGGCAGGCCGGTGAACTGCTCGGCCTGGCCGAACGCCTGGTGCAGGAGCATGTCGAGCCCCGTCGCGGGGGTGCGGCCCCGCCGCAGCACCGCCGACGCCAACGGCGTCGGCCACGGGTGGTAGATCACGTCCAGGACGCACGGCGCCCCCGCCAGCGCCGGCGCGATCGGCTCCGTCGCGTCCGGCGGCACCGTGCTCACCAGCACGTCGCAGGAGTCGGCGAGCGCGGCGAAGTCCGCGGTGTCCCAGGTCACCACGTCCAGCGCCAGCCCCAGGCGGGACGCGCACGACTCCGCCTCGGCGGCCCGGCCCGCCGACCGCACCACCAGGGACACCGCGCGGACGCCGACCGACGCCAACGCCACCAGCGCCGCCGTGGCCGTGCCGCCCGCGCCCAGCAGCACCGCGCGGCTGCCGGACGTGAACCCGCACGACGCCCGCAACGCGCCCAGCACGCCGTCCACGTCGGTGTTGTCGGCCCGCCACCCGCCGTCCGCGGGCACCAGCGTGTTGGCCGCGCCCACCTGGACGGCCCGCGGGGTCGCCGCGCCGGCCACCGCCAGCGCCGCCCGCTTGTTCGGCATGGTCACCGACAGGCCCGCCCACGACGGGTCCAGGCCCCCGACCAGCGCCGCCACCTCGTCGGCGACGCACTCGACCCGGGTGTACGACCAGTCCGACAGCCCCAGCGCCGCGAACGCGGCGTTGTGCAGCACGGGGGACAACGAGTGGGCCACCGGCGAACCGATGACCGCCGCACGGCGCGCCACGGTCAGAAGACGCCTTCCGCACGGGCCTTGTCCGACACCGCCCGGTGCTCGTCGTAGGTGTTCGTGAAGCACGACTTGCCGTCCTTCTGGCACTTCACGAAGTACATCCACGGCCCCTCTTCGGGGCTGATCGCGGCCATGACCGCCTCGCGGCCGGGCGAGCCGATCGGCGTCGGCGGCAGGCCCTGCACCTGGTAGGTGTTGTACGGCCCGGACGCGGCCCGGTCCTCGTCGCTGGTGGTCAGGATCGGCCGGTCGAGCTTGTAGTTGACGGTGGAGTCCAGCTCCAGGCGCTGCGGCTTCGCGAGCCGGCTGTAGATCACCCGCGAGATCTTGCCGAAGTCGTCGGTGATGCCCTCCTTCTCGATGAGGGAGGCGACGACCAGCACCTCGTACGGGCGGAAACCCGTCTTGCCCGTGCCGGAGGGGATGCCGTAGCCCTGCAACCGGCCCAGGGACGTGGCGATCACGCTCTTGAGCAGCTCGACCGCGCTCGCGCCCGGCTTGAGGTGGTACAGGCCCGGCACGATGAGGCCCTCGATCCGGTTCTCCTTCGGCGCGTTCGCCACGTCGGGCGCCGCCCACTCCGGGATGCCCAGGGCGGCCGGGTCCGCGTTCTCCGCCGCGTCCCGCAGCTGCTCGGGCGTCACGCACTGCCGCGCGCCGTCCAGCTCGACGCACGACGCGTCGGACAGCAGCGACAGGATGCCCTTGGTGATCTTGCCGTCGAGGCCCGTGATGTCGTGCAGCACGAAGCCGCCCTTGACCTCCAGCGGCACGACCTTCGCCGCCGGGTCCACCATCCGGGCCACCGCGGCCGCGCCGGACATCTTGGTCTTCATCAGGTAGAACCCGGGCTGGATCGCGGTGACCCGCGCGTCCTCCGCGCCCGCCTCGGTGAACGCCCGCGCGCTGGCCACCACGCCCTGCTCCTTGAGCGTGGTCGCGATGGTGGTGACCAGGTCGCCGTCCTTGACCTCGACCACCACGTCCGCCTCGCCCGCGCCCGCGAAGTCGTCGTACGAGCCGATGCCGCTCAGCGTGCGGTACCCGTAGTACGCGCCGACGCCGCCGCCGGTCAGCACCAGGGCCACGACGACCCACAGGATCGTCCGCTTCCGCCTGCGCTTGGCCCGGCGGGCCGCGGCGTCGGCCTTGCCACGCGCCGCCCGCTCGTCGTGGCGCGTGTCGGGATCGGTGAACAACCCGAGGTCGTCGTTCACGAGCCGTCCTTAGCTCCGGGGGCCCGCTCCGCAGCGGATCGGGCCACTTGTCGCGCCCGCGCGTCCAGCCACGACTGCAGGATCTCGACCGCGGCAGCCTGGTCGACGACGGCGCGTTGCTTCTTGCCTCGCACCCCCCGCTCGGCGAGCACCCGGCTCGCCGTGACGGTGGTCAGCCGCTCGTCGGTGAGCCGCACCGGCACGGGTGCGACGCGCTCGGCCAACGCCGCAGCGTACGCCGCGGCCGTCTCCGCCGCCGGCCCGTGCCGGCCCGCCAGCGTGCGCGGCAGGCCGACCACGACCTCGACGACGTCGTGCTCCGCGACCAGACCGACCAGGTCCGCGAGATCCCGGTCGGTCTTCACGTCGCGTGCCAGGGTAACGAGCGGCGTGGCGAGGACCGCGCCCGGATCGCTCAACGCCACGCCCACGCGCACCGCGCCGACGTCGACGCCCAGCCTCCGGCCGAGGCCGGGGTCGTCGACGCCGGGTCGGTCAGCGCTGCTCAAGGGCGCGGTCCACCTCGGCGCGCAGGGCGGTGACGGCGTCCTCGATGCCGGCCGGGTTCGTGCCGCCGCCCTGGGCGAGGTCCGGCTTGCCGCCGCCGCGACCGCCCACGGCCGGGGCGAAGGCGGGCACCAGCTTGCCGGCGGCCCGGCCGCGGGCGCGGGCGGCGGCCGTGGTGGCCACCACGAAGCTGACCTTGTCGCCGTCCGGGGCGAACAGCCCGACCACGCCCGGCCGGTCGCCGAGCCGGTTGCGCACCTCGCCCGCGATGGTCCGCACGTCGGCGCCCGACGTGCCCTCCGGCAGCCGCAGCGCCACCAGGGCCACCCCGCGCACGTCCAGGGCCTGCTCGGCCAGCGAACCGGCGTTGGCCACGAGCTGGGCGGCCTTGACCTTCTCCAGCTCCTTCTCGGCCGCCCGCAGCCGCTCGACCAGGGCCTCGACCCGGGCGGGCACCTCGGCGTCCGGCACCTTGAGCAGGGTGGCGACGTTCTGCACCAGGGCCCGCTCCTGGGCCAGGTACTTGAATGCCTCGATGCCGACGTAGGCCTCGAGCCGGCGCACGCCGGAGCCCACGGACGACTCGCCGATCACCGTGATGGGGCCGATCTGGGACGAGTGCTCGACGTGCGTGCCACCGCACAGCTCCCGCGACCACGGGCCGCCGATCTCGACCACGCGCACGGTCTCGTCGTAGGTCTCGCCGAACAGGGCGACCGCGCCCATCTCCTGGGCGCCGCCCATGTCGGTGTAGACCACGCGCACCGGCAGGTCCTTGCGGACGGCCAGGTTGGAGACCTCCTCGATCTCGCTGCGCGTCTCCTCGGACAGGCCGCCGGTCCAGGCGAAGTCGAGCCGCAGGTAGCCCGGCTTGTTGTACGAGCCGCTCTGCAGGGCCGACGGGCCGAGCACCTGGCGCAGGGCGGCGTGCACGACGTGCGTGCCGGAGTGGCCCTGGCGGGCGCCGACGCGCCACTCCGGGTCCACCCGGGCCTCGACCTGCTCGCCCTCGACGACCTCGCCGCTGACCACGCGCACCTGGTGCACCCACAGCTTGCGAGCCACCTTCTGGACGTCCACGACCTCCAGCTCGGCGTTGGCGGTGACGATCGTGCCGGCGTCGCTCTCCTGGCCGCCGGACTCGGCGTACAGCGGGGTCCGGTCGAGCACGACCTCCACGATGTCGCCCTCGCGGGCCGACCTGACCCGCTTGCCGCCGCTGACGATGCCGCGCAGCGTGGCCTCGCTGGCCAGCTCGGTGTAGCCGGTGAACTCGGTGGCCCCCAGCTCCAGCAGCTCCCGGTACACGGTCTGGTCGCCGTGGCCGGTCTTCTTGCCGGCGGCGTCGGCCTTGGCGCGGGCGCGCTGCTCGGCCATCAGCTTGCGGAACCCGTCCTCGTCCACGGTGAGGCCGGCCTCGGCGGCCATCTCCAGGGTGAGGTCGAGCGGGAAGCCGTAGGTGTCGTGCAGCTGGAACGCCTTGTCGCCGGGCAGGGTGGCGCGGCCGTCGGCCTTGACCTGCTGGGCGGCCGTCTCGAAGATCCGCGACCCGGCGTCCAGGGTGCGCAGGAACGTGTCCTCCTCGGCCTTGAGCACCTGCTCGATCCGGGCGAAGCCGGAGACCAGCTCGGGGTAGGACGGGCCCATGGCGTCGCGCACGACCTCGGCGAACCGGACGAGCACCGGCTCGGTCACGCCGAGCAGGCGGGCGGAGCGCACGATGCGGCGCAGCAGGCGGCGCAGCACGTAGCCGCGGGCCTCGTTGCCGGGCGTCACGCCGTCACCGACCAGCAGCACACCCGAGCGGGCGTGGTCGGCGATGACGCGGAACCGCACGTCGTCGGTCTCGTTCGCGCCGTACCGGCGGCCGGAGAGCTGCTCGGCCTTGGTGATCACGGTGCGGACGAGGTCGGTCTCGTAGACGTTGTCGACGTCCTGGAGCAGCATGGCGACGCGCTCGACGCCCATGCCGGTGTCGATGTTCTTGTCCGGCAGCTCGCCGAGGATCGGGTAGTCCTTCTTGGCGCCGCCCTCGCCGCGGACGTTCTGCATGAAGACGAGGTTCCAGATCTCCAGGTACCGGTCCTCGTCGACGACCGGGCCGCCCTCCCGGCCGTAGGCGGGGCCGCGGTCGTAGTAGATCTCCGAGCACGGGCCGCACGGGCCGGGCACGCCCATCGACCAGTAGTTGTCCTCGATGTCGCGGCGCTGGATGCGCTCGGGCGGCAACCCGGCGACCTTCTGCCACAGGTCGGCGGCCTCGTCGTCGTCCAGGTAGACGGTCACCCAGATGCGGTCGGGGTCCAGGCCGTAGCCGCCGTCGTCGGTCGACTTGGTGACCAGGTCCCAGGCCAGCCGGATGGCGTCTTCCTTGAAGTAGTCGCCGAACGAGAAGTTGCCGGCCATCTGGAAGAACGTGTTGTGCCGGGTGGTCTTGCCGACCTCGTCGATGTCCGGCGTGCGCACGCACTTCTGGATGCTGGTCATGCGCGGGGCGGGCGGCGGGGCCTCGCCGAGGAAGTACGGCTTGAACGGCACCATGCCGGCGTTGACGAACAGCAGGTTCGGGTCGTCGAGCAGGAGCGAGGCGCTCGGCACGTACTTGTGGCCGGCGTTCTCGAAGTGCTCGCGGAAGCGCTTGATGATCTCGTGGGTCTGCACGGGTCTGTCCTTCTGGGTGGAAGTCACCGCCGGCGCGGCCGACGGGCGGGCAAGGGCGCGGCGAGGCGAACGAACGGCCTACCTGGCGTCGTTCGCCCTGCGCGCTCGCCGACCCGGCGTGAAGCCCGTCTGACGTTCCACGGTCTCTTGCAACTCCTGTTCGCGCTCGGACATTCCGGCGCGCACCTCCGCGCCGAAGGAGCCGATGGCGCCGGCCAGCTCGCGCAGGCCCTGCCCGACGTTCTCGCCGATGCCGGCGGGGGTGGCGGCGTGCGCGGCCTGACCCGCCTTGCGGGTGGCGAACACGCCCGCGGCGATGCCGAGCCCGAACCAGAACAGCCGCTTCATCGCCTGCCCCTGCGCCGCGTGTGCCTGCTGGGCAGTTCCTTGGCGGCCCGCCGGGCGCGGATGGCCTTGCTCACGCCGTAGGACAGGGCGGCGGCCTTGACCAGCGGCCCGCCCAGGGTGGCGGTGAACAGCGAGGTCAGCGCGGAGACGTTGCCGGTGACCGCGCGGGCGTTCGCGGTGATCCCGTCCACCCGCTCCAACTGCGTGTTCACGTGCGTGATCGTCGTGTTCGCGCCGGTGAAGATCGGGTCGCTGTTCTGGTGCGCCTTGCGGATGGCGATCGTGGCCTCGTCCAGCGTGCGGCCCAGCTTGATCAACGGGATCGCCAGCAGGAGCACAAGCAGCACGAACGCGCCGGCGGCGACCAGCGCGGCGATCTGCCCTGGCGACACGGATCCTCCTGGTGGATTGCGGGTGCCCGGATTGGCGGCACTCCAGCGTGGTGGCCAAGGTTACCGCGCCCCCGCGCGGGGGTCCGCACGAGATCGCGCCAGGCGCGCCCGGCCCGCGTGCCACCAGGTGGGACGGGCGGGCAAGACCCCCCATTTGGCCGTCGATTCGATCGTGGTCGCGGCGGCTAGCGTGGGCACGCGAGTGATCGTCACACCACGGACGGTCACGGAGGACTTGACACCGGGCCGAGTAGATGAGGTAAGCCTAACCTTAGTCGATCGTCGGAGGTGCCGTGTTCGCCGTCAGTCCCTCCGGGCGACCGATCCCGCCGGGCCGGCCCGCCGACGTGCTGGCGCGGGTCCGCCGGGCGCTCGGCGACCTGCCCGAGCACGGCCTCGGCGCGGAGGCCGCGCTGGCCCGCGTCACGACCGTCCTCGCCGACGGCGGCATCGACCTGACCAGCCCGTACGCCGCGGCCCACCTGCAACCGCCGCCGCTGGCCGTGGCCGTCACGGCGGACGCGCTGGCCGGCGCGGGCAACGCCTCGCTGGACACCTACGACTCCGGACCGGCCGCGCTGGCCGTGGAGCGGTGGGTGGTGGCGGCGCTGGCCCGGCTGGCCGGGTTCGGCGCGGACGCCGACGGCGTGTTCACCCCCGGCGGCACGCTGTCCAACCTGACCGCGCTGCTGCTGGCCCGGGACGCGGCGGCGGCCCGGCTCGGCGTCGACGTGCGGTCCGACGGGGTGGCCGCGCTGCCCGACCCGGTGGTGCTGTGCTCGGAACTCGCGCACTTCTCGGTCGCGCGGGCGTGCGCGGCGCTGGGCATCGGCGAGCGCGCGGTGCGGACCGTGGCGGTGGACTCGCGGCGGCGGATGCGGCCGGACGCGCTGGCCGCCGTGCTGCGCGCGGGCGGGACGCCGGTGGCCGTGGTGGCGACGGCGGGCACCACCGACTTCGGCTCGGTGGACCCGCTGCCGGAGCTGGCCGCGGTCGCCCGCCGGCACGGCGCGTGGCTGCACGTGGACGCCGCCTACGGCTTCGGCGCGGTGTTCTCGGCGAAGCTCGCGCGGCTGGTGGACGGGCTCGCGCTGGCCGACTCGGTGACCGCGGACCTGCACAAGATCGGCTGGCAGCCGGCGTCGGCGAGCGTGCTGCTGGTGCGCTCGGCGTCGTTGTTCGCGCCGCTGGAGCGGTCGGTGGCCTACCTCAACCCGGAGGACGACCGGGCCGAGGGCTACGACGGCGCGCTCGGCCGGTCGTTGCAGACCACGCGCCGGCCCGACGCGGTGAAGGTGGCCGCGACGCTGCTCGCGCTGGGCCGGGCCGGGCTGGGCGCGCTGGTGGACCGGTGCCACGAGCTGGCCCGGCACGCCGCCGCGCTGATCGCCGCCGACCCGGCGTTCGAGCTGGTCGGCGGCGCCACGCTGACCACGGTGGTGTTCCGCTACCGGCCCGCGGACGCCGCGCTGGCCGACCAGGTGAACGCGAGCCTGCGCCGGGCGCTGCTGCGGGCGGGCTCGGCGTTGATCGGCCGCACCGCGGTGGACAAGGCGACCTGCCTGAAGCTCACGCTGCTCAACCCGAACACCCGGGAGGCGGACCTGGTGGCGCTGCTGGCCCTGGTCCGCGAAGCCGGATCCGCCGCCGAACGACTGCTGGAGGGAGCCGCATGAAGCCGGATCCGCTGGAGGGCGACGCCCGGTCGACCGCGGAGCACGCGCACCTGGAGGCGTTGCTGCGCTGCTGGGTGCGGGAGCGGAACGTGCCGGTGGCCGAGCGGGTGCGCGTCGACGTGCTGGGGCTGCCGCTGGAGGCCGAGGTGCGGTACGCCTCGCCCACCGGGCGGCACCGGTTCGGGCCCGTGACGCTGGCGGGGCGGCCCGCCGACCCCGTGGTGGCCGCCGCGCTGGTGGCGTCCGAGCTGGGCGGCGACGTCGCCGACCTGGTCGAGCGCACGGCCGAGTCGGTGCGCCGGGTGGCCGGGTTCGTGGACCACCGGCGGCGCGCGCCCATCGGGCCCGCGGACCGGTTCCTGGACAGCGAGCAGCGGTTGATGCTCGGCCACCTGCACCACCCCGCGCCCAAGAGCCGCGACGGCCTGTCCGACACCGACAACGCCCGGTACGCGCCGGAGCTGCGCGGGTCGTTCCCGCTGTTCTGGTTCTCGGCGGCGGAGGAGGTCGTGTCGCACGACTCGGCGGCCGGGCCGGACGCGGTCACGCTGATGGCGACGCTGGCCGGGCGCGCCCCGGAGCCGGGCCGGGTGCTGGTGCCCGCGCACCCGTGGCAGGCGCACGACCTGCTGGGCAGACCCCGGATCGCGTCGCTGGTCTCGCGCGGGCTGCTGGAGCCGCTGGGCGAGTTCGGCCCGGCGTGGTCGCCGACGTCCAGCCTGCGCACGGTGTACCGGACCGGCGCGCCGGTGATGCTGAAGCTCTCGCTCGGCCTGCGGATCACCAACTCGCGGCGCGAGTCCACGGCCACCGAGCTGCGCCGGGGTCCGGAGGTGCACCGGCTGCTGGAGTCGGGCTACGCGGCGGGCACGGAGAAGGCGCACCCGGAGTTCAGCGTCGTGCGCGACCCGTCGTGGCTCGCGGTGGACGAGGGCGGCGACGTCACGGGGCTGGACGTGGCCGTGCGGGAGTCCCCGGAGGACCTGCGCGACTCGCGGTGCCTGGCCGGCATGGTCGCGCCGCGGCCGGGCATCGGCCGGTCGCTGCTGGGCGAGCTGGTGCTGCGCCTGAACGCGGCGGAGTGGGTGGCCGACTACACCGACCGGGTGCTGGTGCCGATGCTGCGGCTGTACGCGGAGACCGGCATCGGGCTGGAGGCGCACCAGCAGAACACGCTGGTGCGGCTGGACCCGGCGGGCCGGGTCGTCGGCGGGCGCTACCGGGACAACCAGGGCTACTACCTGGCGGCGTCGCACCTGCCGCGGGTGCTGGAGCGGCTGGGGGTCGAGGAGTCGACGCTGGCCGTGGTGGACGACGCGGTCGTGGACGACCGGCTCACCTACTACCTGCTGCGCAACCAGGCGCTGGCGGTGATCGGGTGCCTCGGCGTGGAGGGGCTGGCCGACGAACGGGACCTGCTCGGCGTGCTGGCGTCGCGGCTGGAGGCGGCGCTGCCGTCGCTGGCCGAGGCGGGTCCGGACGGCGACCGGCTGGCCCGGCGGTGGCTGGAGGCCGACGTGCTGCCGTGCAAGGCGAACCTGCTGACCCGGCTCGCGGGCATCGACGAGGTGCTCGCGCCGGTGGACGCGCAGTCGGTGTACTTCGACGCGCCCAACCCGTTGCGGGAGGCGCGGTGCGCCCGGTGAGCCACCTCGACGCCTACCGGCCGACCGACGACCTGTCCGGGGTGCCCGGTCCGCCGCTGCCCGTGCTGACCGGCGGCTGGCACGCCCGCGCGGTCGACCCGGACACCTCCGACCTGGACCTGGTGCACCGCTGGATGCAGGCGCCGCACGTGGCCGCGTTCTGGCACCAGGCGTGGCCGCGTGCCCGGTGGGAGCAGGAGCTGCGCGCGCAGCTGGCGGGCACGCACTCGCTGCCGGTGCTGGTGAGCCGGGGCGGCGACCCGGTGATCTACCTGGAGGTGTACCGGGCGGCGCGGGACGTGGTCGCGGGCGTCTACCCGGCCCGGCCGCACGACCTGGGGCTGCACGTCGCCGTGGGCGAGCTGGCGATGACCGGGCAGGGGTTGGTGCGCGAGGTGCTGCCGGAGGTGGCGCGGGCCCTGTTCGACGCCGACCCGCGGTGCACGCGGGTGCTGCTGGAGCCGGACGTGCGCAACCGCCGGGCGATCGCCTCGTTCACGGCGGCCGGGTTCGCGCCGGTCGGCGAGGTGCTGCTGCCGGACAAGGTGGCCGTGCTGATGGTCCGGACGCGATGACCGGCCGGGGACCGGTCGACGTGGTGGCGGTCGGGTGCGGTCCGTTCAACCTCGGGCTGGCGGCGCTCGCGTCCACCGTGGCGGACCTGGACGTGGTGGTGCTGGAGTCGCGGCCGGAGCTGCGCTGGCACAGCGGGATGATGTTCCCGGACGCGGTGCTTCAGGTCAGCTTCCTGGCCGACCTGGTGACGTTGGTCGACCCGACGCACCCGCTGTCGTTCCTGGCCTACCTGCGCGACGCGGGCCGGCTGTACCCGTTCTACGTGCGGGAGAGGTTCCACCCGACCCGCCGGGAGTACGAGGACTACCTGCGGTGGGCGGCGTCGCGGCTGCCGGTGCGGTTCTCGCACACCGTGACGTCGGTGCGGTGGGCGGGCGACCGGTTCGAGGTGTCGGGCCCGGGTTTCTCGGTCGACGCGCGGCACCTGGTGCTCGGCGTGGGCACCACGCCGTCGGTGCCGCCGGCGCTGGCCGGGCTCGGCGACCGGCTCGTGCACAGCGCCGACTACCTGCACCGGACGCCGTCCGCGCGGCGGGTGACGGTGGTGGGGTCGGGGCAGTCGGGCGCGGAGGTCGTGCTGGACCTGTTGCGGCGCAACCTCGACGGCGGGCCGGCGGTGGCGTGGCTGACCCGCACGCCGGTGTTCGCGCCGCTGGACTACACGAAGCTGGTGCTGGAGATGACCACGCCGTCGTACGTGCGGCACTTCCACTCGCTGCCGCAGGAGCGGCGGGACGCGGTGCGCGCCGAGCACTGGCGGCACTACCGGGCGATCTCCGCGGAGACCCTGGACGAGCTGCACGACCTGCTGTACCGGCGGGAGTGGGAGCGCGGGCTGGCGCCGGTCGAGCTGCGGCCGGGCGTGGAGGTCGTGTCGTCGTCGGTCGCGTCGGGCGAGGTGGTGCTGACGTGCCGGCACCGCGACACCGGGCGGGAGTTCCGGCACCGCACCGACGTGGTGGTGGCGGCGACCGGGTACGAGCAGGCGCCGACGCCGTTCCTGCAGCCGTTGGAGCCGCACGTGCGGCGGGATCCGCGGGGCCGGTACGTCGTCGCGCTGGACCACTCGATCGAGCTGGACCCGTCCGTCACCGGGCGGGTGTTCGTGGCCAACGCCGACCTGCACAGCCACGGCGTGGCCGCGCCCGACCTGGGCATCGGCGCGGTGCGCAACGCGACCATCGTGAACACCGTGACCGGCCGGGAGGTCTACCCGCTGCCCGAGCGCACCGCGTACACCAGCTTCGACGCGCCGGGGGACGACGGTGGCTGACCTGTGGCGCGAGTGCTCGGCGGCGTTGCTCGCCAAGGCCATCGGCGAGCTGTGCTTCGAGGGGTTGCTCACCCCGGTCGTCGGCGACGGCGGGTACGAGCTGCGGTTCGACGACGCGGTCTACGCGTTCTCCGCGACGCGCACGGCGTTCGGCGGGTGGGCGGTGCGGCCGGGGTCGGTGCGCCGGGCGGCGGCCGGGATCCTCGGGGACGACGTGGTGGAGCCGTGCGACGACGTGCAGCGGTTCGTGGTGGACGCGTTCCGGTTCCTGCGGGTGGACCCGGCCACGACCGCCGGGTTCCTGGCCGAGGTGACCTCGACCCTGGCCGCGGACGTGGCGCTGGCCTCGACCGCGCGGCCCTCGGCGGAGCTGGCGGCGTTGCCGCGGGCGGAGCTGGACGGGCACCTGACCGGGCACCCGTGGCTGATCGCGAACAAGGGCCGGGTCGGGTTCTCGGCGGACGACCTGGCCCGGCACAGCCCCGAGGCGCGCACGCCCGTGCGGCTGCCGTGGCTGGCCGTGCACCGGGGGCTGGCCGAGTTCCGCGGCACGTCCGACCTGTCGGAGGAGGGCGTGCGGGCGCACGAGCTGGACCCGGCGACGGTCGGGCGGTTCACCGGCGCGTTGCGGGAGGCCGGGGTGGACCCGGAGACCTACGTGTGGCTGCCCGTGCACCCGTGGCAGCTCGACCACGTGGTGCGGACGCTGTGGGCGCCGGAGCTGGCCACCGGCCGGATCGTGGAGCTGGGCGAGGCGCCGGACCGCTACCTGCCCACCCAGGCGATCCGCACCCTGTGCCCCGTGGACTCGCCCGAGCGGTACCAGGTGAAGCTGCCGCTGCGGGTGCTCAACACCTCGGTGTACCGGGGCATCCCGCCGCACTGCACGCTCGCCGCGCCGGTGGTCACGCAGTGGCTGCGCGGGTTGTGGCAGGCGGACGGGCTGATCGGGGGGTGGGGCACGGACCTGCTGGGCGAGGTCGCCTCGGTGACCGTCCGGCACCCGCAGCTCTCGCGGGCGGGCGACGTGCCGTACCAGTGGCTGGAGACCATGGGGTGCATCTGGCGCGAGCCCGTGGCGCTGCGGCCGGGCGAGCGGGCCTGGTCGTTGGCCGCCCTGCTGCACGTGGACCGCGCGGGCCGGCCGCTGGTGCTGGAGTACGTCGGGGCGACGGACCCGGAGGTGTGGTTCGCCGCGCTGCTGCGCGCGTTGTTCCGGCCGTTGCTGCACGTGCTCTACACGTACGGGATCACGTTCAACCCGCACGGCGAGAACGTCGTGGTGATCACCGACGCCGACCACGTGCCGGTCCGGGTCGCCCTGCTCGACCTGGTGGACGACGTGAACGTGTCCGTGGAGCGGGTGCCGGCGCGGGGCCCGGAGCCGGACGCGCACGACCCCGTGCTGCCGCGCAAGCCGTGGCCGGTGCTGCGCCAGTACGTCGTGGACGCCCTGCTGGTCGGCGTGTTCCGCCCGCTGTCCGCCCTGCTGCCGCTGCCCGGCGACCGCTTCTGGGGCATGGTGCGCGGCGAGGTCGACGCCTACCGCGCCCGCTTCCCCGCCCTCGCGGACCGGATGGACGAGGGCTCGCTCACGGGCCCGGAGTTCCTCCGCTACCCGCTCAACGGCTACCGGATCACCCTGGGCTACCGCGACCTGGCCGCCCGCCCGCCCGTGCCGAAGACCGACACCCTGCCCAACCCGCTGCACGAGGCGGTGCCGATCCCCCCGGCGGACGGCTGGTGAGGGGTCGGCCGCCCCGTCCGGTATCCCCGGCCGGGCGAGGCGGCCGGAGTCCTAGGGGCGGGCCAGGGTCAGGTAGGCGAAGCCCAGTTCGCCCCGGTAGCCCCTGAGCCAGGCGTCGCGGTGGTCGTCGACGAGCGCCCGGACCTCGGCCGCCTCCGGGTGGTCGGGGTGCTCCAGCAGCCAGTGCTCGCGCGCGGCGCACCAGCGGGACTCGAAGGTGTCCCACTCGTCCCGGGTCGCGGTGGCGAGGGCGAGCAGGCGGTAGCCGCGGGCCAGGGCCAGGTCCACCAGGTCCGCCAGGCCGCCGACCACCTCGTCGCCGAAGACCTCCCGGGACCGGGGGCTCGGCGGGCGTTCCCAGAAGCCGTCGCCGAGCACCAGCGTGCCGCCGGGGCGGACGCGGGCGTGCAGGGCGTCCAGCGCCGCCGCGGTGCCGCCCCACGCGTGGGACGCGCCGATCGAGATCGCCACGTCGGCGGGTGTCGCGGACCACGTGGTGACGTCCGCGAGGTCGAGCGTGACGCGGGACGCCAGGCCCCTGGCCTCGACGTTCGCCCGGCCGCGGGTGATCGCGCGCTCGTCGCTGTCCACGCCCAGGCCCCGCGCGCCCGGCACGTGCTCCACCGCCCTGAGCAGCAGTTCCGCCCAGCCGCAGCCGTAGTCGACCACCGCGTCCCCGGACCGCAGGCGCAGGCCGGCGACCAGGTCGTGCGCCTTGGCGTCCGACAGCGGCGCGTTGAAGTCGAGCAGGGCGTGGCCGTTCAGGGGTGCGTCCGTCACGGGCCACACCGTGTCAGAACCCGGATCGATCGGAAACGGATTTACTCCTCGCCGCGCACCACCCGGCGCAGCTTGGGCAGGCGTTCGGCGATCACCCGCTCCGCGCCCCGGCCGGTCGGCTGGTAGTAGTCGCGCCCGACCAGGTCGTCCGGCGGGTACTGCTGGGTCAGCACGCCCTCCGGCACGTCGTGCGGGTAGCGGTAGCCCCGGGCGTTGCCGAGCTTCGCCGCGCCCGCGTAGTGGCCGTCCCGCAGGTGGGCGGGCACCGAGCCGATCGCGCCCTTGCGGACGTCGGCCATGGCCTCGCCGATCGCGGTCGTCACGGCGTTCGACTTGGGCGCGGTGGCCAGGTGGATGGTGGCCTGCGCGAGGTTCAGCGCGCACTCGGGCAGCCCGATGAGCTGCACGGCCTGCGCGGCGGCCACGCAGGTCTGCAACGCGGTGGGGTCGGCCATGCCCACGTCCTCGCTGGCGTGGATCACCAGCCGCCGCGCGATGAACCTCGGGTCCTCCCCCGCCTCGATCATCCGGGCCAGGTAGTGCAGCGCCGCGTCCACGTCGGAACCGCGGATCGACTTGATGAACGCGCTGGTCACGTCGTAGTGCTGGTCGCCCTGCCGGTCGTAGCGGACGGCCGCCTTGTCGACCGTCGCCTCCAGCGTCGCCAGGTCCAGCGAGCCGCCCTCGCCGACCGCGTCCGCCGCCGCCTCCAGCGCCGTCAGCGCGCGCCGGGCGTCGCCGCCGGCCAGCCGGACCAGGTGGTCCTCGGCGTCGGGCTCGACGGTGATCGCGCCGCCGAGACCCCGTTCGTCGGCCACCGCCCGCCGGACCAGCGCGCGCACCGCCTCGTCGGTCAACGGGCGCAGTTGCAGCACCAGCGACCGGGACAGCAGCGGCGAGACGACGGAGAAGAACGGGTTCTCCGTGGTGGCCGCGACGAGCAGCACGATCCGGTCCTCGACCGCGCCGAGCAGGGCGTCCTGCTGGGTCTTGGAGAAGCGGTGCACCTCGTCGATGAACAGCACGGTCGACTCGCCGGAGCGGACCAGGCGGCGGCGTGCCTCCTCGATGACCGCGCGCACCTCCTTCACGCCCGCCGACAGCGCGGAGAGCGCGGCGAACCGCCGGCCGGTGGCCTGCGAGACGAGCGTGGCCAGCGTGGTCTTGCCCGTGCCCGGCGGGCCGTAGAGCATGACCGAGGCGGGCGACGAGCCCTCCACCAGCCTGCGCAGCGGCGCGCCCGGTCCGAGCAGGTGGTCCTGCCCCACCACCTCGTCCAGGGTGCGCGGGCGCATCCGCACGGCCAGCGGCGCGTGGGCGGCGATGCGCGCCGCCTTCTCCTCCGGGTCGACGCCGAACAAGCCGTCGTCGAACAGGCCCTCGTTCACGTGTTCGACTGTAGCTCCCCCGTGCACAGCCGCTGTCCGAGCGTGCAACGGCGGTTCCGTCGCTGGTCACGGTGGGTGCAGGGTGTGCGGCATGAGCACGTTGAGCCCGGAGCGGATCGCCCGGCACGCCCACGACGCGGGGTTCCGCGGGCAGGACCTGACGATCGCGGTCGCGGTCGCGCTGGCCGAGTCCGGCGGCGACCCCCGCGCGCACAACCCCACCCCGCCGGACAACTCCTACGGCCTCTGGCAGATCAACATGCTGGGCTCGCTGGGGCCGGCGCGGCGGCGCGAGTTCGGGCTGGAGTCGAACCGGGAGCTGTTCGACCCGGCGGAGAACGCGCGTGCGGCGCACCGGATCTCCGGCGAGGGCCGCTCGTGGACGCCGTGGACGACGTACACGAGCGGCGCTTACAAGCGGCACCTGGACGAGGCGCGGCGGGGCGTCGAGGCGATGAAGCGCGGCGGCTCCCGCGGCGGGTCGGGCGGCGGCGGGTCGGGCGGGGGCTCGCGCGGCGGCGGGTTCTCGGTCGACGTGGACGTGCTGCGCGACTACGCCCGGCGGACGCGGAACTCGGCCGACGACCTCACCGCGCTGGGCCGGCGGCACGTGCGCGAGGTGCGGGAGATCGCCGACGACAGCTTCGGGCGGATCGGCAGGCAGTCCGGGTTCGCCGACGCGCTGGACAACTTCGGCGCGGCGCTGCGCAGGCAGGTCAAGGCGGTGGCGCACAACACCGAGGCGCTGGCCACGTCCGCCGGTCGGTCCGCCCGCGCGTACAAGGAGCAGGACGACGACGTCGCCGGCTCGTTCCGCGGCGGCCTCACCGGCGGAGGGGAGGCGTAGTGGACACCCGAGCGATGGCCCGGCACTTCGCCGAGAGCATGATCGGCCACCGGAACTCGTTGGCGGGCAAGGCCGAGGACGCGGTGAAGGTCCAGTACGCGCTGCACCGGACCGCCGCCGGGCTCACCGACCAGCACGACGACCAGCGCAGGGCCGCCAAGGCGGTGCTGGAGCGCTGGAAGGGCGACAACTCCGAGGGGTTCGAGAGGCGGTCGAACCGGCTGGTTCGGCAGGTGCGGGTGACCGCGGACGCCGCGCGGGACGCGGAGAAGATCGTCGCGGGCGTCACCAGCGCGCTGACGACCGGGCACACGCGGGCGCGGCAGGCCGTGGACGAGTACCTCGACAAGGCGACCCGGCTGCTGGACGTCGGCAAGTCCGTCGGCACGCAGGCCGCGCTGCTCAAGGCCGTGGCGCAGGCGGCGGACCTGGAGCCGAGGTACACGAAGGAGACCGCCGAGGCGGTGCGGCACACGCGCGGCGAGCTGGAGGACGCCGCCCGGAGGCTGCGCGCGTTGGAGAAGGAGGTCGAGCACGACGGCGTCGCGGACGGCCGGGCGGAACGCACCCGCGGTCGCACCAGGCCGTCGCGCGCCCGGGCCCGCGGCCGGTCGCGGACGATCATCTCGGCCGCCCGGCGGGAACTGGGCACGCGGGAGAGCCCGCCCGGCAGCAACCGCAACCCGTACGGGCCGACGGCGGCGTGGTGCTCGTCGTTCGCCACGGCGATGTGGCGCAAGGCGGGGGTGGACATCCCGCTGCTGCCGTTCACCGGCGACGTGTTCCGGTGGGGGCAGCGCAACGGCAAGGCGTACACGTCGCTGAGCGCGGTGCGGCCGGGTGACGTGCTGCTGTTCGGGAGCGGGCCGAGCAGCCCGGCGACCAGCACGCACATCGGGATCGTGGAGAAGGTGTCCGGCGGGACCGTGACGCTGATCGAGGGGAACTCGGGCGACGCCGTGCGGCGCAACACGCACCGGCTCAGCTCGGCGACGTTCTACGGAGGGGTGCACCCGTGATCACGGGCAACGCGCACGACCCGGACACCGGGATCGTGGTGGAGGTGGGTCCCGGCGGCGGGTTGCGCGACCTGGCGCTGGACTCGCGGTCGGTGCGGCTGGGGCCGTCGGGGCTCGCGCGGGCGATCCTGGCGCTGGTCGACACGGCGACGGCGCGGGCGAACGCGCGGGTCCGGCACGCGGTCGGCGACGACGTGGCCGCGTTGGGGCTGGACGTGCGGGCGCCGCTGGTCGAGTCGGTGGAGGACACCACTCCCGCGACGTGGCGGGTGTGATGGGCCTCGGCGAGCGGTTGGACGCGGTGCGGGCGGAGGCGTCGGCGTCCGGGGTGGCGGTCGTGGTCGACCTGCACGGGAAGCTGGTGGACCTGTCGTTCACGCGGGAGGCGCTGGCCGTGCGGCCGGACGAGCTGGCCCGCGTCGTGCGGCGCCTGGCCGACGAGGCCGCGGCGGCGGCCGTGGCCGAGGGCATGGCGATCCTGTCCGACGTCGTCCCCCCGGACCTGCTGACGTCCTGAACGGTGAACTCGGGGTACCCGAACGTAGGACACGCGCGTTCCGAACGTAGGACACGCGCGAGAGTCCTACGTTCGGGACAGCAGGGTGGTCAGGTGGCGGGTCAGCCACGGGGTGTCGGCGGGCGAGAGGTGGACCCACTCGGTGTCGGCCGTCTCCTCCGTGGTCAGCGCGTAGCGGCCGGCGGCGGTCTCGGTCCAGCTCAGCACGCGGGACCGGCCGGCGGGGCCGGTGACCGCCAGTTGGCCGGTCGACCGGCGCGGCGAGTCCACGAGCGTGGTGATCGACCGGGTGGCGCGGCCGGTGATGCCCGCCCGGGCCAACGCGCGTTCCAGCGCGGGGTGTCCGCCTTGGGCGTAGGCGTCCACCGCGGCGGTGAAGGCGGGGCGCGGCAGCCGCACCTGCTCGCCCGGACCCGCCGGCGCGTCGCCGATGACGCGCGTGACCGCGGACGTCAGGTCGGTCACCGGCTCCAGCGCCACCTCCCGGTCGTTCAGCACCGCCAGCACGCCGTGCCGGCCGCGGGCCGTGGCCAGCACCCGCCACGGGTGCGGCCGGAACACCAGCGCGTCCACCGACACCTCGCCGTGCGCCAGCAGCGTGAACAGGTCCTCCAACTCGGGCGAGACGTCCACGCCGTCGGCCAGGCCCGCCTCGGTCAACGTGCGCAGCACCTCGGCGCCCAGCGCGTCGCGGTCGTCCATCGTCCCGCCGTGCGACGGCACCTCCAGGGGGTAGGGCGGCCGGCCGTCGCCCAGGTCCTCCCACAGCAGGTCGAACTCGAGGTGGGACAGGACGACCGCGGTCGCCGAACGTCGTGCCATGGGGCCAGAAGGTAGCGCCCTTCGGCGGTCCGGGCGGCGACCCCGGTGGCTACGCTGCTCCCCGTGGACGTCCCCGGCGGGTTCCTGACGGTGCGGGCTTCCGGCGCGGCCGCCGCCAAAGCCGCGCTCAGCGGGGGTGCGGCCACCCCGGAGCACATCCAGCTCCTGGTCGGCTGCACGGTCGCCCGCGGCGTGCCCGGCAGCGGCGCCGCGCTTCGGTTTCCCGATTGCGCGCTGCACGTCCTGCCCGACGTGGTCATGCTGACCGTCGCCGAGGCCCGGCTGACCGTCGGCTTCGGCGAGCTGAAACCCCTGATGTTCCAGCAGGTGCCGGTGGACGCCGCGCTGCGCGCCGTGTTCTCCGGCGCGGTGGCGCACGTGCTCGCCGCCGCCCACGCCCTCGACCCGCACGGCCTGTCCCACCACCTGCTCGGCCTGGCCGAACTGGTGCTGCGCAGCGCGTTGCGGGCGGAGCTGGAGCGCGTGGACTCGTTGGTCGCCCGGCGGCGCGAGGCGTTGGAGTACATGCGCGAGCACCTGTCGGACCCGACCCTGAGCGCGGACCGGGTCGCCGAGGCGCTGTTCATCTCCCGCCGCCGCCTCTACCAGCTCTTCGACGACGGGCAGGGCGTGTCCGAGCGCATCCGCGGCCTGCGGATCGACCGGGCCAAGGCGTTGCTGGCCGATCCGGCGAAGGCCGCGCGCGGCATCGGGGAGATCGCCAAGGACTGCGGTTTCGTCAGCGCCGCGCACTTCTCCCGGACGTTCCGCCAGGTGGTCGGCCGGACGCCGAGCGAGTTCCGTAACCGCTGACCGGGTCGAACACGACGCCGGACACGAACCGGCCCGCCACGCCCGCCACGTCCAGCCAGCCCCGCCCGGTCGGCGAGTGCAGGGTGAACACCGCGAGCCGCGGGTGGTCCGGGTCGGTCACCACGACCTGGAGCTGCGCGCCCGGCCCGCCGACCGGGATGCGCTCCACGATCACCACCGGGTAGCCGGTCGCCGTCTCGCCCCGGGTCACCTCGCGGATCGCCGGGCCGTCGAGGTGGAAGCCCAGCTCGTCCGGTTCGGTCGGCCGGTCCACGCCGACCACGCCCGCCACCAGCAGCGCCGGGTCGGCGTCGCGGTGCTCGACCACGGCCAGCAGCCCCGCGCCGTGCGCGTGCGCCAGCTCGGCGGCCTGCGTGGCGGACACCTCCAGGCCGGGGTCGCGGGTGCCCTTGAGCCGGCGCAGGACGGCCAGCAGCTCGGCGGCGGTGCGTTCGGGGGTGCTTAAGGCCACCGGGGTCACCCCCGGCACGGGAGCGAGTCTCACCCCAGGCCCGCCCGGAACGCCGCCGCCGCGCCCCTGGTGGACGCCGGTCGAGGTGTGCCGAGCAGCACGGAGGCCAGCTCGGCGGTGAGCGAGGAGAAGTTCGCCAGCGTGTCCGCGACGGCGGTCGACGGTTCCGCGTCGCGCAGCCGTTCGGCGACCCGCCTGGCCTCCGCGCGGTGGTCGCGCTCCAACAGCCGGGCCTCCTCCAGCACGTCGTCCAGTTGCCGGCGCAGCTCGTCGTGCCGCGCCACGGCCCGTTCGTGGGCCTCGCCGTCGGCGGCGGTGAACGCGGCCATCGCGCCGGTGCGGTCCAGCTCGTCGGAGGCTTCGGCGAGCGCGCGTCGCACCGCGAGCGCGTGCCGGTCCAGCTCCTCGGCCCGCCGCTGGTTGCCCAGCAGCGTGGTGGCCCAGCCGTCGAGCACCTCGGCCGCCGCCCGCATCGCGCGCCGCACCGCCGTCAGCTCCGACACCACCGCCTCCAACCGCGTCCTGAACCCGTCCGCCGCCGCACCCGTCCACTCCTCCGGCGGCGCGCCGGGGACCGCGAAGGCGACCGACAGCCGCTCGCTCGCCGCCGCCACCGCGCCCGCGTGGCCGGGCGCGGGGTCGAACCCCAAACCCCGGTAGTCAGTCATGGCGCAGCTCGTCGGCCTGCCGGTAGGTCTCCCCCGCCGCGCGCAACCCGTCCGCCACCGCGTCCAGCTCCACGCCGCGCAACGCGTCCGCCCACTCGGCCACCAACCGCTCGACCGCCTCGGTGACGCCCTCCGGGCCGAGGTCGCCGAGCGGCTGCCCGACCGCGGACGCGGCGGCGCGCAGCTCGTCGGCCGCCTCGTCCAGCCGGGCCGCGAACGCGGTCAGCGCGTCCGGGTCGACCAGGTAGCCGTCGCTCATTCGCCGAGCACCGGCGGGAACGCGGGCGGCAGGTCGTCGAGCAGGTCGAGGCCCTGGTCGTAGCGGTTGCGGTGCTCGCCGTCCTCCTCGCGGTTGCCCGGCGCCGCCCCCGGCGGGTACATGCCGAAGCCCTGCGGGCCGCCCGCGCCGACGACCGGTCCGACGCCGCCCCGGGCCGCCGCGCCGCCCGGCACCGCGCCGAGCACGCCGGACGAGCCCCCGGGGCCGAACGCGCCGGGGCCGCCGCCGGCACCGTAACCGCCGTAGCCGTAACCGCCGCCGTGGCCGGGACCGTGGCCACCCGGTCCCTGGCCGAACCCGCCGCCACCGGGGCCGAAGCCCGTCGGCGGGCCGAACCCGGCCGCGGCCGGGGCGCCGGCCGCGGCGACGGAGGTGGTGCCCTCCGGCCGGACGTCGGGCGGCGGGGACGTCACCGGGGGCGTCTCCCGGGACGGCGGCGGCTCGACCCACGGCGCGGGGACAGGCGTCGGCGTCGGCGCGGCGGGCGCCGGCACGGGCCGGTGGTCGGGTGTCGGCTGCGCGCCGGTCGGGGCGTCGTCGAACACCGGCAGCTGCCGGCCGATCCCGTGGCTGGCCGCCTCGTACTGCTCCATCACCCGGACGGCCCGGTCCATCGCCTCCTGCTGCTCGCGCTTGTCCGGCAGGTGGTCGTCCAGCAGCTGCTTGAGCATGTACGCGCCCTGCGGCCCGTCGAGCGTGGTCACGTCGTAGCCGGCGCGGAACCACCGCTCGGCGTCGGGGTGCACAGGCTCGGGGATCGCGCGGGCCGCCTCCTCCACCGCCGAGGTGTAGCCGTCGAGGCCCGTGCCGACCTGGAACGCGCGGTGCGAGGCGTCCGCGGCCCACTTGGTGAGCCGCGAGGCCGACTCGGCGGCGGCCACCGCCGACGGCCCGCGCCACGACAGCACCAGCGTCTGCACGACCTTCTGCACGTCGGCGGTGGCCTGGTCGATGTCGCCCGCCAGGCGCTGCCACTCGTAGGTGCGGGTGGCCATCTGGGCGGCGTTCGCGGACTTGACCATGTCCCAGAGCTGCCGGTGCGTGTACGCCCGCCAGTTGATCTTGCCGAAGTTCTCCGGCGCGCGGTTCGCCCGGCGCTGCCGGACGCGCTTCGCGTTGCGCCGCCTGGTCGCGGCGGACGCCTCGTGGAAGTCGGAGTAGTACCCGCCCTTGCGCTCGCTCACAGCCGCCCCATCGTCCGCGCCACCTGCTCGTCCTCGGCCTGGTGGGTCGCGCTGACCTGCCGGAGCGCCTCGCGCAGCGCGGTCAGCTCCGCGACGTAGGACCGCAGCGCCGCGCGCACACCGCCACCGGTGTCGCTGCCGCGCAGGCCGAACGCCCGGCGCATGTTCAGCGCGACGGGGCCCTTGCCGTCGCCGAGGGGCTGGTCCATCTCGCGGTCGGTGCGGTCGAGGAGGTCCACCAGCACCGCGTGCAGCCGGTCCAGCTCGCCCACCGCGGTGGTGAAGGAGGCCGGGTCCAGCTCGATGCGGTCACCGCCCTCGGCGACGACCCCGGCGGCGCCCGCCCCGGTCGGGCCGGACACGGCCGGGGTGGCGACGGCGGCCGACCCCCGTTGCTCCTCGCGCAGCTCATCGCGCATCCGCCGGGCGTCCTCGACGCCGCGCACCCTGACGACCATGCCCACATCGTGGTGTGCCCGCGCGCGGGTGGCCAGCACGGGTGCACAGCGGGAGCAGCGGCGGTGCACGTTCGGACAAGCCGGGGGTGTGGTGCGGGGCCGCGCGGGGTGCGGCGGTGGGCGCGGCGGTGGGCGCGGCGGTGGGCCGGGGTGCGGGGCGATCGGGCGGTGGCGGTGAGGGGGCGGAGTGGTCCGGATGGCGGGTTGCAGGGGTCCGTCCGGTGTTGTGCGAAAATCGTCCCCCGTGCCGTCACCTGCCGTTCACGCGCGAGCCGTGCTGCTCGCCGGCCCCTCCGGGTCGGGCAAGTCCACCCTCGCCGCCCGCCTCGGCCTGCCCGTCCTGCGGCTGGACGACTTCTACCGCGAAGGTGACGACCCGCTGCTGCCCCGCGACGACGCGGGCCGCCCCGACTGGGACGCCGAAGGCTCCTGGAACACCGCCGACGCCCTCGCCGCCGTCGTCGAACTGGCCACCACCGGCACCGTCGAGGCGCCCGTCTACGCGCTCGGCGAGGACCGGCGGGTCGGCTGCCGCACCGTCACCGCGCCCGGCCTGTTCCTCGCCGAAGGGCTGTTCGCCGACCGGCTGGTCGCGGGCTGCCGCGACGCCGGCGTGCTGGCCGACGCGATCGTGCTCGCGCCCAACGGCCTGGTCACGTTCGCCCGCCGCTTCGCCCGGGACGTGGCCGAGGCGCGCAAGCCGGTCGGCCTGCTCGCCCGCCGCGGCCTGCGGTTGTGGCGGGAGCACTCCGGCGTGGTCCGCCGCTGCGTGGACGCGGGCATGCGCCCGCTGCACCCGGACCAGGTCCGGCACGCCACGATCGGGCGCCCGACGCCCGCGCCGGTGTAATCGCGCCCTGCCGGGGTACTGCTGCCGGCATGGCTGAGTACGAGCACGAGCAGACCGTCCCCGTGGACGCCCGCGTGGTGTTCGACCTCGCGCGGGACGTCACCGCGATGCAGGCATGGCTGCCGGACGGCCTCCAGGTCGAGCCGAGCGGCCCCGAGCGGGTCACCGGCCGGGTGTCCCTGGGCGACGAGGTGGACGAGGCCGAGGGCTACCTGGCGGCGGACGTGGAGCAGCGCCGGTTGGAGTGGGGCGACCTGGACCGCGGCGGCTACTCGGGGTGGCTCCAGGTGGACGAGGAGGGTCCGGGGCGCAGCCGGGTGGTGCTGCACCTGGACGTCAGCGGCGAGCACCACGCCGCGGTGAGCGGCGAAGCCCACGAGATCACCGACGAGCAGCTCGTCCAGGCGCTGGAACGGCTCGCGTCGCTCGCCACGCAGAGCGTTACGTGAGCGTTTTCACCTGATCACCGGGTTTGAACCGCGAAAACGGCACTTAGGGTGAACGCCGTACGCGAGGGCACGTCCGCACGTCGAGGCCCCGGATCGTCTCGTAGGGGGCTTCGATGTTCCGCGCGTTGCGCGGCCGCAACTACCGCCGCTGGGCGTTCGCCGACCTCGTCTCGGCGACCGGCTCGTGGATGCAGTTGGTCGGCCTGAACTGGGTCGTGCTCGACCGCACCGGCTCGGCCACCTCGGTCGGCCTCTCCGTGCTGCTGGGCACGCTGCCGTCGGTGCTGCTCGGCCCGTGGGCGGGCGCGCTGGCCGACCGGCTGCCGGTGCGCCGGATCATCCTGGTGTGCCAGGTCCTGCACGCGGCGCTGGCCGCGCTGCTGGCGCTCGCGGTGTGGCGGGACGCGCCCATGGCGGCGGTCTACGCGCTGACGTTCGCGGCCGGCCTGGTGACGGTGTTCGACGGCCCGGCGCTGGGCCGGTTCGGCGCGCAGGTGGTGCCCCGGGAGGACCTGGGCAACGCGGTCGCGCTCGGCTCGGTGCTCAGCTCCACGGGCCGCATCCTGGGCATGAGCGGCGCGACGGTGCTGGCCGCCGCGCTCGGCTCGCCGGCGCTGTTCCTGATCAACTCGGTGAGCTTCCTGGCCGTCGTCGTCGCGGTGCTCGCCGTCCGCCGCGACGAGCTGCACCCGTTGGGCGGCAGCCCGGTCGACCGGGTCGGCGTGGCCGCCGGGCTGCGGTACGTGGCGGGCAGCGGGCGGCTGCTCCTGCTGTTCGCGCTCGGGTTCGCGCTGTCCGCCCTGGGCCGCAACTACCAGGTCACGATGGCCGCCATGAGCCCGGACGCGACCACGTACGGCCTGCTGTCCACGGTGTTCGCGATCGGCACCGTGCTGGGCGGGCTCGCCGCGGCGGCGCGCCGGGCGCTGACCGTGCGGCTGCTGCTCGCGGCGGCCTGCGCGACCAGCCTGCTCCAGGTGGCCGGCGGGCTGGCGCCCGGCGTGGCCGGGTTCGCGCTCGTGCTGCTGCCGATCGCGGCGGGCGCGGTCGTCATCGACACGACCATGAGCACCCGGGTCCAGCTCGACACCGCCGACGGCATGCGCGGCCGGCTCCTCGCGGTCAACTCGGCCGTCGGGGCCGCCGCGGGCGCGGTGGGCGCGCCGCTGCTGGGTTGGCTGTGCGAGCGGGTCGGCGCGCCGCAGACCCTGGTCCTCGCGGGCACGCTGACCCTCCTGGCCACGGTCTTCGTCGCGTTCGTGCTGGCCGCGCCACCGCACCGGCGGGCCGTGCTGGCGCACCGCGTGCTGCGCCGGCCTCCGCACCCCGCCCCGCCCGCCGGCCACCCGCACGGAGCAGTCCGCCCCGGGGAACGGCGCACCCGCCGTGCCCGCGTCCGGGTGTAGCGGCACACATCCGCACGGCGGCACGGGTTGCGCCGCTCGGATGCACTGTGTAATCGCCCATTCACAGATCGAGGTGGCCCCGGTTACAGTCATCACGTTCCTGGGAGCGCTCCCAGAACCTCAACGAGGAGGTGAACGACGTGACGGCCCGACGATGGATCGCGCTGGCCTCGGCCGCTGCGGCAGGACTGCTGGTCGCGACGCTCGTGAGCGTGGTCGGCCCCACCACCGCGTCCGCGCACGGCGCGATGATGACGCCGGGCAGCCGGACCTTCCTGTGCTGGAAGGACGGCCTGTCTCCGCAGGGTGACATCCGGCCGCAGAACCCGGCCTGCGCGGCCGCGGTGGCGGCCGGCGGCACGAACGCCCTGTACAACTGGTTCGGTGTGCTGCGGTCCGACGGCGCCGGCCGCACCAGCGGCTTCATCCCGGACGGCAAGCTCTGCAGCGGCGGCAACCCGACGTTCTCCGGGTTCGACATCGCCCGCAACGACTACCCGGTGACCCACCTCACCGCAGGCGCGAACTTCAACTTCACCTACAACAAGTGGGCCGCGCACCCGGGCACCTTCCACCTGTACATCACCAAGGACAGCTGGAGCCCGACCCGGCCGCTGGCGTGGAGCGACCTGGAGAGCACGCCGTTCCACAGCGTGACGAACCCGCCGAACAGCGGCGCGGTGGGCACGGTCGAGGGCAAGTACTACTGGAACGCGACGCTGCCGACGGGCAAGTCCGGTCGCCACATCATCTACTCGGTGTGGACCCGCTCCGACAGCACGGAGACGTTCTACAACTGCTCCGACGTGGTGTTCGACGGTGGCAACGGCCAGGAGACCGGTGTGGGCAACGGTGGCGGCACGACGACGACCACCACGACCACCACGACGACGACCACCACCACCACGACCACGAGCAGCACCACGCCCACGACCCCGACGACGCCGACCAACCCGGGTGACGCGAACTGCATGGCGATCTACAAGATCTCCAGCGCCTGGTCCGGCGGCTTCCAGGCCGAGGTCGAGATCATGAACCACAGCAAGAGCGCGTACAACGGCTGGACCGCCAAGTGGACGTGGGGCGGCAACCAGTCGATCACCAGCCTGTGGAGCGGCGTCAACTCCGGCTCCGGTCAACAGGTGGTCGTGAAGAACGCGGCGTGGAACGGCACGGTGGCGCCGGAGGCGTCGGTGAAGTTCGGCTTCACGGCCAACTACTCCGGCACGAACTCGCTGCCGACCGTCACCTGCACCAGCCCCTGATCGACGGCTGATCCGGGGCGCCACCCCGGGGGCATCACTCCAGGCGGAACCCGAACGGGAGCTCCAGCCGGTGCCGGGCCAGCAGCCCGGTGTCGGCCAGGAGCTCCCGCGTCGGTCCGTCGGCCACCACGACGCCGCCGTCCACCAGCACGCTGCGCGGGCAGAGCTGCAACGCGTAGGGCAGGTCGTGGGTGACCATCAGCATGGTGCGGTCCAGACCCAGCAGCACCTCGGCCAGCTCTCGGCGGGCCACCGGTTCCAGGTTCGCCGAGGGCTCGTCGAGCACCAGGATCTCCGGGTCGCACGCCAGCACCGTGGCCAGCGCGACGCGGCGGCGCTGCCCGCCGGACAGGTGCAGCGGCGACCGGTCGGCGAAGTCCGCCATCCCCACCGCGTCCAACGCGCGCCGCACGCGCTCGTCCAGCTCCTCGCCGCGCAACCCGAAGTTCGCCGGCCCGAACGCCACGTCCTGCCGCACGGTGGGCAGGAACAACTGGTCGTCGGGGTCCTGGAAGACCATGCCGACGCGGCGGCGGATCTCCTTGAGGTTGTCCTTGGCCACCGGCAGCCCGGCCACCTCCACCCGGCCGGAACCCCCGCCCAGCACGCCGTTGAGGTGCAGCGCGAGCGTCGTCTTGCCCGCGCCGTTGGGCCCGAGGACCGCGACCCGCTCGCCGCGCTCCACCCGCAGGTCCACGCCGAACAGGGCCTGGTGGCCGTCCGGGTACGCGTACGCCAGGCGCTCCACCACCAGCGCGGGCGCGGTCCGCAGCGGCTCGACCGCCGCGCCGGACCCGCCGCCCGCTCCGTCGGGCATCCGGCCCGTCCAGCCTCGTGACACCATCGCCAGGTGCACCCTCTCGCCGCGTTCGTAGGAGCGGATGAACAGGCTGCCGATGCCGCGCGCGGTGGCGCCGAGCTGCCAGAGGAACCTCGGGTCGTCACCGCGCGAGATCCGCGCCACCCGCATCCGCCGGGCCTCGCCGACGATCACCTCGGCGTAGCGCAGCATCAGCGTCGCGATGGTGACCAGCACGGAGGGCAGCCGCAGCCGTTGCAGGCCGAGCAGCAGGTCCTGCGGCGCGGTGGTGGCGGCGAGCGTCAACGACGTCAGCAGGCCGAGCGTGCCCTTGGCCAGGATGTTCCACCCGGCCAACGCGCCCTCGACCGACACCGACAGGCCCAGCCAGTCCACCCGCTCCCCCGCGCCGGTGAACGGCAGCACCAGCGCCAGGAGCACGAACGGCAGCTCGATCACCGACCGCGCGGCGAACCACCGCACCGGGACGCGGGCCACCGCCCAGACCGCCGCGAGCGCGAGCAGGTAGGCCCCGAACGCCCAGAACGCCTCGCGCGGCGTGGCCACCACGCACAGCACCGCCACCACCGCGGCCACGATCTTGACCTGCGGCGCGAGGCGGTGCACCGGCGAGTCGCCCGGCCGGTGCAGGAAGCCGTGGTGCCCGGCGCTCACCCCACGTCGGTCTTCGCGTCGGTCTTCGCCCCGGGCTCCGCGTCGGTCTCGGCGTCGGTCTTGGCGTCGGTCTTGGCGTCGGAGCGGCGGCGCAGCAGCCGGAACAGCCCGCCCGCGACCGCCAGCGTCAGCACCACGCCGACGACGCCCGCCACGCCGGTGAGCCGGTCGTCGCCCGCCACCGCGTAGTCGGCCAGCGGTCCGGCGCCGAGCGGGTGGTCCTGCGCGTGCTCGGCGATGCCGTGCTGTTCGGTGACGTGGTCCAGCCCGTCCGGGTCCGGGTCGGCGAAGTACGACACGACACCGGCCAGCAGCAGGCTGACCACCGCGAACCCCAGGAAGAAGCGCTTCACGACCTCAACTCCAGCTTCTGCGGCACGCCGCGCAGCAGGTGCACCAGGTCCGGGCGGACCGACGCCACCGCGGTCACGGTGATCGCGGTGATCAGGCCCTCGCCGACGCCGATCAGCACGTGCACGCCGAGCACCGCGGCGGCCACCGTGCCGAACCCGACGCCGCCCTGGCCGCCGATGGCGTACTCCAGCACGAAGCCGAACGACGCGAGCACCGTGTTGACCAGCGCGGACGCGAACGCGACCACGGCCAGGCCGCCCTTGCCGCGGGTGGCGAGCCGGCGCAGCGCCACCGCGACGAGGTAGCCGACCGCGGTGCCGATCAACGCCATGTTGGTGACGTTCGCGCCGAGCGCGGTGACGCCGCCGTCGGCGAAGAACAGGGACTGCACGACCAGCACGATCGTCACGCACAGCGCGCCGACCCACGGTCCGACCAGGATGGCGGCGAGCGCGCCGCCGAGCAGGTGCCCGCTGACGCCGGGCAGCACCGGGAAGTTCAGCATCTGGGTGGCGAACACGAACGCCGCCACCAGACCGGCCATGGGCGCGGTCCTGTCGTCGAGGTCGCCACGGGCCTTGACCAGCGCCACACCCACGCCGGCCACCGCGACCGCGACGAACAGCAGCGAGGTGGGGGCGTTGAGCAGGCCGTCGCTCATGTGCATTGCCACCGGTTCGGACACGGCTCCCACGCTAGTTGCAAGTACTCCGCAATGACCAGCTCAGGGCAACAACGATCCCGATCACACCCGACGTGGAACACCGGCCGTGCGGCGAGCGCGCGGCCGGGCGGGTCCGCCGCCGCCCCCGTCCCGACCAGGACGGGCCCGCGCCCGGTGCCACTATGCTCTGCCTGCGATGACTCTCACCGACCGCCTGCCGGCCACCCCCGACCCCGACGTCCTCTACGACACCTTCGCCGAGTGGGCGGGCGAGCGGGGGCTGTCGCTGTACCCGGCCCAGCAGGAGGCGTTGATAGAGATCGTCTCCGGCTCGAACGTCATCCTCAGCACACCCACCGGCTCCGGGAAGTCCCTGGTCGCCATCGGCGCGCACTTCGCCGCGATGGCGGAGGGCAAGCGGACCTTCTACACCGCGCCGATCAAGGCCCTGGTGTCGGAGAAGTTCTTCGCCCTGATCGAGACGTTCGGCGCGGAGAACGTGGGCATGATGACCGGCGACGCCAGCGTCAACGAGACCGCGCCGATCATCTGCTGCACCGCCGAGATCCTGGCCAACATCGCGCTGCGCGACGGCGCGGCCGCCGACGTCGGCCAGGTCGTGATGGACGAGTTCCACTTCTACTCCGAGCCGGACCGCGGCTGGGCGTGGCAGGTGCCGCTGATCGAGCTGCCGCAGGCCCAGTTCCTGCTGATGTCGGCGACCCTGGGCGACGTCACGTTCTTCGAGAAGGACCTCACCCGCCGCACCGGCCGCGCCACCAGCGTGGTCCGCTCCGCCGAACGCCCGGTGCCGCTGAACTTCCAGTACGTCACCACCCCGCTGCACGAGACGATCGAGGAGCTGCTGCACGGCCGCGAGGCCCCGGTCTACGTGGTGCACTTCACCCAGGCGTCGGCGCTGGAGCGCGCCCAGTCGCTCATGAGCGTGAACGTCGCCACCCGCGCCGAGAAGGACGCCATCGCGGCGACGATCGGCCGGTTCCGATTCACGTCCGGATTTGGCAAGACACTGTCCCGCCTGGTCCGGCACGGTATCGGTGTGCATCACGCGGGCATGTTGCCGAAGTACCGGCGGTTGGTGGAGCAGCTGGCGCAGGCCGGTCTGCTCAAGGTCATCTGCGGCACGGACACCCTCGGCGTCGGCATCAACGTGCCGATCCGCACGGTGGTGTTCACCGCCCTGTCGAAGTACGACGGGCAGCGCACCCGGCACCTCAAGGCACGCGAGTTCCACCAGATCGCGGGCCGGGCGGGCCGGGCGGGCTACGACACCGTCGGCACGGTCGTGGTGCAGGCGCCCGACCACGTGGTGGAGAACGAGAAGGCGCTGGCCAAGGCGGGCGACGACCCGAAGAAGCGGCGCAAGGTGGTGCGCAAGAAGGCCCCCGAGGGTTTCGTGTCGTGGAGCGACCAGACCTTCGAGCGGCTGAAGAACGCCGAGCCGGAGCCGCTGACGTCGAGCTTCCAGGTCAGCCACGCGATGCTGCTCAACGTGATCGGCCGGCCGGGCAACGCGTTCGCCGCGATGCGCCACCTGCTGGAGGACAACCACGAGGACCGGCCCGCGCAGCGCAGGCACATCCTGCGGGCCATCCAGATGTACCGGGGGCTGCTGGCGGCGGGCGTGGTGGAGCGGCAGGACGGCGACATCCGGCTCACCGTGGACCTCCAGGTGAACTTCGCGCTCAACCAGCCGCTGTCGCCGTTCGCGCTGGCCGCGATCGAGCTGCTGGACCGCGAGTCGCCGTCCTACGCGCTGGACGTGCTGTCGGTGGTCGAGTCCACGTTGGACGACCCGCGCCAGGTGCTGTCCGCGCAGGAGCACAAGGCGCGCGGCGAGGCCATCGGCGCGATGAAGTCCGAGGGGATCGAGTACGACCAGCGGATGGAGCTGCTGGAGGAGGTGACCTACCCGAAGCCGCTCGCCGAGCTGCTGGAGGCCGCGTTCACCACCTACCGGCGCGGGCACCCGTGGGTCGCCGACCACCACCTGTCGCCGAAGTCCGTGGTGCGGGACATGTTCGAGCGGGCGATGACGTTCGCCGAGTACGTCTCGTACTACCAGCTCGCCCGGTCGGAGGGCCTGGTGCTGCGCTACCTGGCGGACGCGTACAAGGCGTTGCGCCAGACCGTGCCCGAGGACGCCAAGACCGAGGAGCTCAGCGACCTGCAGGAGTGGCTGGGCGAGCTGGTCCGCCAGGTCGACTCCAGCCTGCTCGACGAGTGGGAGAAGCTGCGCAACCCCGCCGAGGAGGCCGCGGAGACCGCGATGGGGGACACGCCGCCGGCCGTGACCGGCAACGTGCGCGCGTTCCGGGTGCTGGTGCGCAACGCGCTGTTCCGCCGGGTGGAGCTGGCGGCCCGGCGGAACTACTACGAGCTGGGACGGCTCGACGGCGACGCCGGCTGGTCCGCCGAGGACTGGCAGGACGCGCTGGAGCCGTACTTCGAGGAGCACGACGAGATCGGCATGGGCCCCGACGCGCGCGGCCCGGCGTTGCTGGTGATCACCGAGGAACCGGGGCTGTGGCGGGTGCGGCAGATCCTGGACGACCCCGCCGAGGACCACGACTGGGGCATCACCGCCGAGGTCGACCTGGCCGAGTCCGACGAGATCGGCACGGCGGCGGTGCGGATCACCGAGGTCGGCAGGTTCTGACGAGCCCGAGGTAGGTCCGACGGCACGGCCGCGGACCGGGTACGAGCACGTCCACGTCGGGAGGGAGCGGAGGCGGTTGACCCTGTCTCAGGACGAATTCGGCGTGCTGGGGTCCCTCGTGGTCCGGCGGAACGGCCGCTCGGTCCCGGTCACCGCCGCCAAGCACCGCATCGTCCTGGCGGCCCTGCTGCTCGACGCGAACCGCTCGGTGCCCGCGAGCGACCTGATCCGCCGCGTGTGGGGCGAGGCGCCGCCGGACCGCGCGGCGCAGACCCTGCCGGTGTACGTGATGCGGTTGCGCCGCGCGCTCGGCGAGCCGCAGCTCATCCACACCACGCCGACCGGCTACCGGATCGACCTGCCGCCGCGGGCGCTGGACCTGCACCGCTTCGAGGAGGCCGCCGAGCAGGGCGCGAAGCTGGCCGCCGCGGCGGACCTGGCCGCCGCCGCCGAGTCCTACGAGCGGGCGCTGGGCTGCTGGCACGGGCCGCCGCTGGTGGACGTGCCGTCGGAGTCGCTGCACGAGACGGAGGCGCCGAACCTCGCCGAGCAGCGGCTGCGGGTGATCTCCGAGCTGGTGGACGTCAAGCTGCGGCTGGGCCGGTCCGACGAGGTGATCGCCGACCTGCGCCGGCTGACCGCGCAGCACCCGCTGCGGGAGCGGTTCTGGTCGCAGCTCATGGTGGCGCTGTACCGGGTGAACCGGCAGGCCGACGCGCTGGACGCCTACCGGCAGGCGTCCACGGCGCTGGCGCGGGAGCTGGGCGTGGACCCCAGCGACTCGCTGCGCGCGGTGCACCACGCGATCCTGACCGGGGACCCGGCGCTGCACCAGCCGGCCGCGAGCACGTGGTCGCCGGTGTCGCAGCTGCCCGCGCCGGTGGGCAACTTCGTGGGCCGCGGCGCCGAGCTGGCCCGCGTGACCGGCATGCTGACGCGCGGCACGGCGACCGTCGTGGTGTGCGGGCCGCCGGGTGTGGGCAAGACGGCGTTCGCGGTCTCCGTGGCGCACGCGGTGCGCGACCGGTACCCCGACGGCCAGCTGTACGTGAACCTGCGCGGCCACTCCACGTCGCCGCCCCTGCCGACGTCCGCCGTGCTGGCGCGGTTCCTGCGGGCCATGGGCGTGCGGGCCGACCACATCCCGGTCGACGAGGAGGAGCTGGTCCGCGCCTACCGGACCCGGCTGCGCGGCAGGCGGGTGCTGATCACGCTGGACAACGCGGCCTCGGTGGACCAGGTGCGCCCGCTGCTGCCCGGCGACCCCGGCTGCTCGGTGCTCGTCACCAGCCGCAACGAGCTGCGGTTGCGCGGCACGGCGGTGCGGCTGGACGTGCTGCGCGGCGACGAGGCGTGGAAGCTGCTGGCCCGGTCGCTCGGCGCGGACGCGGCGGTGGCGCAGTTCGACGCGCTCGGCGAGCTGGCCCGGCTGTGCGGCTACCTGCCGCTGGCGCTGCGGATCGCGCTGGGCAACCTCGTCGGCTCGTCGCACGTGGACGTCACGTCCTACGTGGAGGAGCTGCGCGGCGGCGACCGGCTGGCCGCGCTGGCGGTGGACAACGACGACACGGCCGCGGTGCGGCGCGCGTTCGACCTGTCGTACGCGGCGTTGCCGCCGGACGCGGCGCGGCTGTTCCGGTTGACCGGGCTGCTGCCGGGGCCGGACTTCAGCGTGGCGGGCGCGGCGGCGCTGCTGGACGCGCCGGAGGACGCGGCGCGCGGGCTGCTGGAGGACCTGGCGTCGGCGCACCTGGTGCAGCGGGTCGGGCCGGACCGGTTCGCGCTGCACGACCTGCTGCACGACTACGCGGCGGACCGCGCGGCGGCGGCGGGCGAGGACCTGGAGGCCGCGCGGCGGCGGCTGTTCGACTGGTACCTGCGCACGGCGGTCGAGGTCGGCGACGTGCTGTACCCGGAGCTGGGCGTGTCCGGGCCGCCCCGGATGACGCCCGACGCGGCGCGGGCGTGGCTGGACGCGGAACGGCCCAGCGTGCTGGCGGCCACCGAGCACTGCGCGGCGCACGGCCCGCTGCCGCTCGCGTGGCGGCTGATCGACGCGGTCGGCGGGTACTTCGGCTCGCACGGCCACCACGTCGAGTTCGTGCACGCCATCGACGCGGCGCTGGGCGCCGCCCGGACGGCGGGCGACCACGACGCGGAGACCATGATGCTGGTGTGGCTCGCGGCCGAGCACCGCAACCTGGGCAACCTGCGCACCGCCCAGCGCTACCTGCGGTCGGCACGACCGTCCGGTCCGACCGTGTGGCTGCACGCCGGGCTGGCCGGGGTGGTGCACCTGGAGCTGGGCGAGCTGCCGACCGCGTTCGCGTCGTTCGAGCGGATGATGGCGTTGACCCGCGAGGAGTGGGCCGGGCCGCACGTGCGGATCGGGGCGCTGGCCGGGCTCGGCGCGGTGCGGATGATGCGCGGCGAGTCCGCGGCGGCGAAGACGCTGCTGAGCGAGGGCCTGGAGCTGGCCCGGACCGCCGACGGGGTGAACCTGGAGGCGGCCTGCGCGGCGCTGCTCGGGCGGTGCCACGCGGCGACCGGCGAGTACGAGGGCGCGGTGGAGCTGCTGCGGCACGCGATGGCGGCGTGGTACCGGACCGGGGCGCGGCACGCGCGGGCCGAGGCGACGGCCCACCTGGCGGCGGCGTTGTGCCTGGGCGGTGACCACGCGGAGGCGTTGCGGACGGCGCAGCGGGCGCTGGCGCTGGCGCAGGAGCTGGGCGGCAGCCCGCGCATCGAGTCGGAGGTGCACAACGCGCTCGGCCTGGTGCTGCGGCACCTGGGCAAACCCGGCCGGGCCGTGGCGGCGCACCGGCGCGCGTTGGAGCTGGCCACGGCGGCGGACTACCGCTACGGCATCGCCCGGTCGCACATCCACCTGGTCCGGGCGCTGTCCGCCGACGGCCGCCGGGCCGAAGCCCTGCGCCACGCGCGGGTGGGCCGCGACCTCGCCTCCCGCAGCGGTTTCGGCGAGTTCGCGACCATGGCCGCCGTGGCGTTGGCGGACCTGGCCTGACCCCCTCGCTCCCGGCCGTGGTCGGGGTGGTTCGTGGTGCGGCCGGCCCGGAACACCGGGCCGTGCCCGGCCGCACGGAGCCCGGTCACGTGGTCGACCAGGCGGGACCGGACGTGCCGTGCGGCATGTGGGTCTCCACGGCCGACGCGGACCACGTCTTCTTCACCCGGGGCGCGAGCGCGCTGCACCAGCAGAACATCGTGCTGCACGAGCTGGGCCACATGCTGTGCGACCACGGGACCGACGCGCTGTCCCCGCTCCTGGGCGACCTCGACCCGGCCGTGGTGCGCCGGGTGCTGATGCGGACCCGCTACTCGACGCTGCAGGAGGCGGAGGCCGAGCTGGCCGCCGCGCTCATCCTGGAGGAGGCCGGCCGGTCCACGGGCCTGCCGGTGGACCGGACGTTCGGCCGCCTGTCCACCGCCTTCCACCTCGAGGTGCGCCCCCGCCCGTGACCGACCCCGCCCGCTCCCGCCGCCGGGAGGCCGCGACCGGCCGCGTGCCGCACGGCCGGGGCGAACCCGCACCCATCAGCCGCGCGCTCCGCCACGCACACCGTCGGAAGGCCGCGATCCGCCACGCGCTCCGCCGTCACGGGGCACGCGCACGGCGCTGGACGGCCGCCGTCCGGCTCGGGCACCGCCGCCGTGTCGCGTACCGCCGCCTGACCGGGCTGTGGACCGAGCTGACCGGGGCCGTCCCCGGCGCGGTGCTGCTGCCGCCGCCGCACCGGTTCGTCACGCTGCTCCCGACCCGGTCGATCCACCTCCTCCTCTACCGGCGCACGGTCGAGATCCGGGACGCCCAGCTGGAGCTGACCGGCCGCGTCCCGCACACCCTGGCCGACGCCGTGCAGACCGCCCTGCACGACCGCGGCCGCGACGACGACCTCGCGTTCAACGCCTGCGCGCTGCTGATCGGGCTCCGGCTGCCGCCCGCAACCGAATCCGTGCCGGACGAGCGGTTGTCGCCGTCGTGGTCGACGGCGGGTGACATCGACCACGAAGCGGCCGAACTGGCGACCCTTTCCCGGTTGCTGCGCGATCCCGTGATCCTCGCCGTGGTCGGCGAAGTCCTCGATTAGCGAGCGGGGACGGCCTAGCGTTTCGGTTTACCCCACCAATCGAGACCACTCCTCCGGGTCGTTGACCACGTCGTCGGGGAACGAGAGCATCAAGTTCCGATACTTCGGCGGCTCACCGGTGGGGGATGTCATGGATTCCGATCCGCACGTCGACCTGGCGCGGATCGCGGACCCGGCGCCACGCACGCCCGCCGAATTGGTCTGCGCGTTGACGGAGTTGGCGCGGGTGGCCAACGAGTGGTCGGACGTGGTGCGGGGCCTGAGCGAGCCGACCCGGAGGCTGGTCGGCAGCGCGGCGGCGGCGTCGGTTTCGCTGGCCGCGCGGCGGGCCGAGGAGGCGTTCCTCGAACTGGAGATGACGCTGGGTGACGCCCAGGCCGCGCGGCGGTCATTGCCCTTGGCCACCCCGAAGGGTGAGGATAGGCGTCCGGTGGTCTAATCGCCGACGCTGCCGACCGCACCGCATTGGAACTCCATGACCTCAGGACTCCCCTGCCCCCTCTGCGAGGGCCCGGAGCGCCGGGGGGCGCTCGAGCGCACGCTGCGGGTGCTCGCCGTGGACGACGAGGCCCCCGCGCTCGAAGACCTCGTCTACCTGCTGCGCTCCGACCCGCGCGTCGCCCACGTCGAGGCGGTCACGGACGCGACCAAGGCGCTGCGCACGCTGCACCGCGCCATGGACGCCGGTCAGCCGGTCGACGCCGTGTTCCTCGACATCCGGATGCCGGGCCTCGACGGGCTCGACCTGGCCCGCGTGCTGTCCCGGTTCGCCCAACCGCCGCGCATCGTCTTCGTCACCGCGCACCAGGAACCGGCGGTCGAGGCATTCGAACTGAAAGCGCTCGATTACCTGCTCAAACCCGTCCGGGCGGAGCGGTTGGCCGAGTCGGTGCACCGGATCGTGCACGAAGTGCTCGATTCCAAGGCGGTGGAACCGGCCGCCGCCGCGCCGGCCGAGAAAACGCCCGATGTGGGTGACGAGGTCATTCCGGTCGAACTCGGCGGAATCACCCGGTTCATCCGGCTGGCGGACATCCGGTACGTCGAGGCGCACGGCGATTACGCGCGGCTGCACACCGCGACCGGCAGCGGGCTGGTCCGCGCGGCGTTGAACGGGCTGGAGGAGCGCTGGCGCTCCGCCGGGTTCGTCCGCATCCACCGCAGCCACCTCGTGTCGCTCGGCCACATCGACGAGCTGCGGCTGGACGACGGGCACCTCAGCGTCAACATCGGCGGCGCGGTGCTGCCGGTCAGCCGGCGGCACGCCCGGCACCTCCGGCAGCTCCTGGTGCGCCGCAACCGGCAGCCGTCGTGACCTCGCCGCAGCGCCCGCCCACCCAGCGGGTCGTGGTGACGAGCCCGCGCACCCGCGCGCCGCGCGCGCCCCGCCCGTACCCGGCGTCGCGGGAGATCGACGAGCAGAGCGAGCTGGGCGCGGTCTACATGCGGTCGCTGATCCGGACCCAGCGGCGGCTCGGGCTGCTGCTGTGCGCGGTGGTGTGCGGCAGCGTGGCGGCCCTGCCGCTGGTGTTCACGCTCGCGCCGCAGGTCGCCGCGCAGCGGTTGCTGGGCCTGCCCCTGCCGTGGCTGCTGCTCGGCTGCCTGGTGTTCCCGGTGTTCGTGCTCGCGGGCTGGTTCTACGTGCGCCAGGCCGAGCGCGGCGAGCGCGAGTTCGCGGAGCTGGTGGAGCGTTCGTGAGCAGCACGTACGGCATCATCGCGGTGCTGGTCGTCGCGGTCGGCACCATGCTGGTGGGCACGTACGGGCTGCGGATCTCGCGCACGACGTCGGACTTCTTCGTCGCCTCGCGGACCGTGTCGCCGTGGTGGAACGCCTCGGCCATCGGCGGCGAGTACCTGTCCGCGGCGTCGTTCGTCGGCATCGCCGGGCTGATCTTCGCGCACGGGCCGGACATGCTGTGGTTCCCGGTCGGCTACACGGCGGGCTACCTGGTGCTGCTGGCGCTGGTCGCCGCGCCCCTGCGCCGCAGCGGCGCGTACACGCTGCCGGACTTCGCCGAGGCCCGGTTCGCCTCGCCCGCGGTGCGCGCCGTGGCGAGCGTGTTCGCGCTGGGCATCGGGTGGCTGTACCTGCTGCCGCAGCTCCAGGGCGCGGGGCTGACCCTGCACACGGTGACGGGCGCGCCCGACTGGGTGGGCGCGCTGGTGGTGGCGGTGGTGGTCACCGCGAACGTGATCTCCGGCGGGATGCGCAGCATCACGTTCGTGCAGGCGTTCCAGTACTGGCTCAAGCTGACCGCGATCGCGGTGCCCGTGGTGTTCCTGGTGCTGGCCTGGCACGCGCACGGCGCGCGTGACCTGACGGGGCCCGCGTTCCCCGAGTTCCCGCAGCGCACCACGGTCACCTTCGACACCGCGACGGTCGTCGAGGCGCCGCGCGCCACGCCGTTCACCGGTGTCGGGCGGGTGGACGGCCGGCCCGTGGACGGCAGCGGCGAGCTGGCCGAGGGCGAGCACACCGTGGCCGCCGGGACGCGGTTCACGTTCCCCGAGGGCGCGGCCGTGCCGCACGTGCGGTCGATCCCGGTGAACACCAACGACGTGTGGGCGCTGCCCATGCGCGGCGGCGAGCGGTTCCCGCTGTACGCGGTGTACTCGCTGATCATCGCCACGTTCCTGGGCACCATGGGCCTGCCGCACGTGATCGTGCGCTTCTACACCAACCCGAACGGCCGCGCGGCGCGGCGCACGACGTTGATCGTGCTGGGCCTGCTCGGCGTGTTCTACCTGATGCCGCCGATCTACGGCGCGCTCGGCCGGCTCTACACGCCCGAGCTGCTGATGACCGGCGACACGGACGCCGTGGTGCTGGTCCTGCCGAGCCGGATGATCGACGGGCTGGGCGGTCAGCTCCTCGGCGCGCTGGTGGCGGGCGGCGCGTTCGCCGCGTTCCTGTCCACGTCGTCCGGGCTGATGGTGTCGCTGGCGGGCGTGCTGAGCCGGGACGTGCTGCGGTTGCGCGGCGTGCGCGGGTTCCGGATGTCCACGGTGCTGGCCGTGCTCGTGCCGCTGGGCATGACCTGGCTGGTGGGCAAGGTGCCGGTGGCGGACATGGTGGGCCTGGCGTTCGCGGTGGCCGCGTCGTCGCTGTGCCCGCTGCTCGTGCTGGGCATCTGGAGCACGCGCATCACCACGGTCGGCGCGGTCGCCGGGATGGTCGCGGGCGGCCTGCCCGCGCTGGTGGCCGGCCTGGTGACGATCAGCGCCGGGGGCGGCGGCGCGTGGTACCACGTGTTCCTGGCCCGGCCCGCCGCGTGGACCGTGCCGTTGGGCTTCGTCGTGATGTACGTGGTGTCGCTGCTGACACCGCGGAAGGTGCCACCGGGGGTGAACCACGTCATGGTGCGCTTGCACGCGCCGGAGAACCTGGGCCTGCGCAGTCAGGACCGGTTGTGAGCGGGCTGTGGACGGCGGGCGCGATCCTGGTCGTCGGCCTCGCCGTGGTGATCACGCTGGGCTGGACCTCCCGCACCCGCAACGACTTCCTCACCCACGAGCAGCGCATCACGTTCGAGACGCTGCACACCGCGTGGTCCGCCGCTCCCCCGCTGCGCGCCGGGCTCGTGCCCGAGGCAGCGAAGAAGTCGGCCAAGCACCTGCGGACGCTGCTGGGCACGCCCGCGCTCGCGCTGACCGACGAGACCGAGGTCGTGGCGTGGGAGGGCGACGGCGAGCACCACGCGGCCGAGGCGATGGGCCTGGCCGCCGACGTGTTCGACACCGGCCGAACCCGGGCGTTCGACATCACCTGCTCCGCGCCCGACTGCCCCGTGCACACGGCCGTCCTCGCGCCGCTCACCGTGGAGGGCCGGGTGGTCGGCGTGCTGGCGGCGTACAGCCGGGAGGCGTCGGCGGGCCTCGTGCGGGCGACGAACGAGGTGGCGCGGTGGGCGTCGGGACAGCTGGAGCTGGCCGAGCTGGACCGGTCGCGGACCCGGTTGGTGGAGGCGGAGGTCCGCGCGCTGCGGGCGCAGATCTCGCCGCACTTCATCTACAACTCGTTGTCCGCCATCGCGTCCTACGTGCGCACGGACCCGGAGCGCGCTCGCACGCTGTTGCTGGACTTCGCCGACTTCACCCGGTACTCGTTCCGGCGGGCGGGTGACTTCACCACGTTGTCGGAGGAGCTGAAGTCGATCGACCAGTACCTGGCGCTGGAGCGGGCCCGGTTCGGCGAACGGCTCAAGGTGACGTTGCAGATAGCGCCCGAGGTGCTGCCGGTGACCGTGCCGTTCCTGTGCCTGCAACCGCTGGTGGAGAACGCGGTGCGGCACGGGATGGAGGGCAAGGTCGGGCCGGGGCACATCTCGATCCTGGCGGCGGACGCGGGCGCGGAGGCGCACATCACCATCGAGGACGACGGGATCGGCATGGACCCGGACGCGCTGCGCCGCACGCTGGCGGGGCAGGTGGGCGAGACCGCCGGGATAGGGCTCGGCAACATCGACGAGCGGCTCCGGCGCTGCTACGGCGACGACTACGGCCTGGTCGTGGAAACGGCGCAGGGGCTGGGCACGAAGATCAGTGTGCGGGTGCCGAAGTACCAGGCGGGCGTGCACGCCTAGCCGATCACGGGGGGTGGGGCGATGACCGAGCCGGACGACTGCGCGGTGCACCACACCATCGTCGCCGTCGTCGCCCCCCGCATCGACCGCCAGGCGTGGCGGCCACCTCGGCGCTGACCGACCCGGTGCCGGACTCGTTCCGGGAAGCGGCCTGGTCCCGGACGATCTCGACACCCCGAGCCTCGGCGACGGGGTGCCGGCCCTGATCCCCGCCGGAGTGCCCAAGGCGGTCGTGGCGCGCGACTGGTCCGCCGCTCGCCCGCGGGCTCCGGGACGGGCGGTTCGACCACGAGGTGAGCCCGCACGCGGCGATGCACGCGGGCGAAGTGCACCGCGACCGCCACGGCTCGATCGGCGAGGCGGTGAACCCGCGTTCCGGCTCCTCGACTCGGCGGTCCTGGTCGGGCCGAGCCTGTTCCACGCGACGCCCGCGCTCAACCGCTTCCAGGGCGTGCCCGCGACGTCCACGCTGGACGAGCTGCCGCCGCCCGAGGCCGAACGGGTGCTCGCCGACCTCGCCGCCAGGCTCGCGCGGCTGTGAGCCCGGCGGTCACGCCGCGTCGGCCCGCGCCCACAACGCGGCGAGCGCGGCGTTGACCTCGGCCGCCCGCTGGACGTGCGGGTAGTAGCCGGGCACGGTGAGCAGGTCCGCCCCGATCCGGTCGGCGATCACCGCGGCGGCGGCCTGGAGTGGCACGCCCGCGAGCCTGCGGTACGCCTCGGGCGCGCCCTCCCAGTCGCCGCGGACCACGAGCGCGGGCCACGGCGCGTCGGACAGCGGCCCGAGGGGCACGTCGGCGTCCCAGCACGGGCGTTCGCGCATCGTCGTGCGGGCGGCCCGCAGCCGGGCGGGCGTCGGCTCGGGCGCGGGCAGGCCGACGGACCCGGCGGACAGCCTCAGGTACTCCTCCGCCGTCAGGTCGGGCGGCAGCTCCGCGACCGCGGCACGCGCGCGGGCCAGGGCCTCGGCGACGACCGGGTGGTCCGCCGCGGGGCGCAGCGCGCCCGGCTGGACCAGGCACAGCGAGCGCACCAGGTCCGGCCGCGCGGCGGCGGCGAGCATCGCGGCCACCGCGCCGTAGGAGTGGCCGACCAGGTGCGCGCCGTCGCCCGGCAGCCCGACGGCGTCCCGGGCGTCCACCTCGTAGTCGGTGCCGTGCGGGCCGTCGAGGTCGGGGCTCCCCCCGAAACCGCGCCGGTCCACCAGCAGCAACCGCCGGTGGGCGGCGAGCGGGCGTTGCGCGCCGAAGCCGTGGTCGTCGTCCGCGCCCCAGCTCAGCACCCCGTGCAGGAACACGGCCGGCGGCACGTCGGCGGGGCCTTCGACGACGGTCGCGTGGACGGGAGTCATGCCCCGGTCAACCGGCCCTCAGGCCGCGACGAACGCCAGGTCCAGCGCCGCCGCGCCCGCGGCGGTGAGGCGGGCCGGCGCGCGGTGGCCGGGCGCGACCGGGGTCGCCGCCTCGATCAGGCCCGCGTGCACGAGCGCCCGCGCCGCGGTCGGGTCGCAGAACGGCAACCCGTCCACCCGCACGTCCGGCTCCGCGCTGCCGGTCAGGTCGACCCGGTCCGCGGCGGTCGCCCGGAGCAGGGCCACCTCGCGTCTCGACAGCTCCATCGGGACACACCTCCATCGGAAACCGCGGGCACGCGGTCCCCGTTCGTTCACCCCGCGGCGCGCGTGCCGCGCCTTTCCGCTGCTTCGAGCACCAGCCGCAGCCACTCGGCCTCCTCCGCCAGACCTTCCACCGCGACCCGCCGCAGCCGCGGCCACAGCCCGGCCTCGGTCCACTCCTGGAACCGCCGGTGCACGGTCGGCACCGTCACGCCGAATGTCGGCGGCAGGTGCCGCCAGGCGCAACCGCTGGTCAGGACGAACACGATCGCGGTGAAGATGGCGCGGTCCGACACCCGGCCCCGGCCACCGCCCTGCCGGCGGACCTTCGCCGGCGGGAGCAGCGGCTCGACCACGGCCCACAGCGACGGCGGCACCAGGCGCACGGCCAGCTGCTCGATCACCTCGGCGTGCGGCGGTCGGGGAGGCGCTTCCGGGGCCCGGCGCACCCACGGCTCCTGCCGCTGGGCGTCCCCGCGCTGGCGGGCGCGGAGCAACATGGCCAGGGCGGCGTCGTCGGTGCGCCGGGGAGCGACCGCGGGGTGCGCGTGCTGCTGCACCTGCCGGGCGATCTCCGCGCCCACCGTCCGACCGAACGGCTGCGCTGGTCGTACGTAGTTGGTCATCAGGTCCTCCGCCCAGGACTGTCGTGATGCCCATCACGCTAGGAACACCGACGCCCCCTGGTAAGGGAACGCGCGCCGAACGGGAGTGGTCCAGCGTCACGCGGCCCCCCGCGCTCCGCCGAACGGCCACGCCAGAGCGACGAGCGGATGAGCGGTCACTCCCCGGAGCGCGCCGTGCACGGATACGCTCGAAAGCGTGACCACTCCGCCGCGACTCCTCGCCACCAGCGACCTGCACGTGACCTACCAGCAGAACCGCGACTTCGTCGACGCGATCCGCCCGCGCTCACCCGGCGACTGGCTGATCGTGGCGGGCGACGTGGCGGAGAAGTTCGACGACATCGAGTGGGCGCTGGGCGTGCTGCGCGGCCGGTTCGCCAAGGTGGTGTGGTCGCCGGGCAACCACGAGCTGTGGACCACGAAGGACGACCCGGCGCAGGCGCGCGGCGAGGTGCGGTACAAGCAGCTCGTCGAGCTGTGCCGCAGCATCGACGTGCTCACGCCGGAGGACGAGTACGCGGTGTTCGAGGGCGCGGGCGGCCCGGTGGCGGTCGCGCCGCTGTTCACCCTCTACGACTACACGTTCCGCCCGGCGGGCACGACGGACAAGGCGTCCGCGCTCGCCGTGGCGCAGGAGGCCGGCGTCATCTGCACCGACGAGTACTTCCTGCACCCCGACCCGTACCCGAGCCGCGAGGCGTGGTGCGCGGCGCGGATCGAGGAGTCCGAGCGCCGGTTGCGCGCCGTGGACCCGTCGTTGCGCACCGTGCTGATCAACCACTGGCCACTCGTCCGGGACCCCACGTTCGTGTTGCGGTACCCCGAATTCGCGCTGTGGTGCGGTACGGAGCGGACCGCGGACTGGCACCTGAGGTTCCGCGCGGCGGTGATGGTCTACGGGCACCTGCACATCCCGCGCACGATCCGCAAGGACGGCGTCCGCTTCGACGAGGTGTCGCTCGGCTACCCGCGGGAGTGGCAGCCGCGCGGCTGGACCGCCGCCCCGCTGCTGGACGTGCTGCGCGAGGGGGACGCCCGATGATCACCGACCTGCTCCCCCCGCCGGTGTCGGCGGTCGACTCGTTCGGCGACCCCGACGGGGTGCGGTTGTTCCCCGAAGAGGAGGAACACGTCGCCCGTGCGGTGGACAAGAGACGCCGCGAGTTCGCCACGGCCCGGCACTGCGCGCGCACCGCGCTGACCGCCCTCGGGTTCCGGCCCGGCCCGCTGCTGCCGGGCCCGAACCGCGAGCCGCTGTGGCCCGAGGGGGTCGTGGGCAGCATCACGCACTGCAACGGCTACCGGGCCGCCGCCGTGGGCCTGGCGTCGCAGGTGTGGACCATCGGCATCGACGCCGAGCCGAACGCGCCGACCCCCGACGGGGTGCTGAACGCCATCGCGGTGCCCGGCGAGCTGGCCCGGATGGGTGAGCTGCGGGCCGCCGGCGACAAGGTCGCGTGGGACCGGCTGCTGTTCAGCGCGAAGGAGACGGTGTACAAGGCGTGGTTCCCGCTGGCGCGCAAGTGGCTGGGGTTCGAGGATGCGGAGGTGACCATCAACCCGGACGACGGCACGTTCACCGCGCGGATCCTCATCGAGCCGCCCCTGGTGGACGGGGTGCCGCTGGACGGGTTCACCGGTCGCTGGCTGGCCCGGGAGGGGTTTGTGGTGACCGCGATCGCGGTACCCGCGCGCTGATCGAAGGGTGCGGAAGGCGGCGGTATGGGCGACGAGGTCGGGCGGCAGGAATTCACCCGAGATGACCGGACGCGGTACCGCACGAAGGTGCGCCGCTGCCTGGACGTGTTCGCCCGGATGCTCAGCGAGTCGAGGTTCCAGTTCGACCGGCCGACCACCGGGTTGGAGATCGAGCTGAACCTGGTCGACGACGCGGGCGACCCGGCGATGCGCAACGCCGAGGCGTTGGAGGCGATCTCCGACCCCGACTTCGTGACCGAGCTGGGCCAGTGGAACCTGGAGATCAACGTCGCGCCCCGGCTGCTGACCGGCGGCGGGATCTCGGCGTTCGAGGACGTGGTGCGGAGGTCGCTGAACGAGGCCGAGCACAAGGCCCGAGACGTCGACGCGCACATGGTGATGATCGGCATCCTGCCGACGCTGCAACCGAAGCACCTGGCGGTGGACGCCCTCTCGGGCAACCCCCGCTACACGCTGCTCAACGAGCAGGTCCTCGCCGCCCGGGGCGAGGACCTGCAGATCTCGATCAGCGGCGTCGAGCGGCTCCAGCTCACCGCCGACTCGATCGTGCCGGAAGCCGCCTGCACGAGCACGCAGTTCCACCTCCAGGTGTCGCCGGAGGACTTCGCCCCGTACTGGAACGCCGCGCAGGCCATCGCGGGCGTCCAGGTCGCGGTCGGCGCCAACTCGCCGTTCCTGCTCGGCAAGGAGCTGTGGCGGGAAACCCGGATCGCGCTGTTCCAGCAGGCCACCGACACCCGCAGCGACGAGCTGAAGGAACAGGGGGTCCGGCCGCGCGTGTGGTTCGGCGAGCGGTGGATCACGTCCATCTTCGACCTGTTCGAGGAGAACGTCCGCTACTTCCCGGCCCTGCTGCCGATCTGCGACGAGGAAGACCCGGTGCAGGTCCTGGAACGCGGCGACACGCCGTCGCTGGCCGAGCTGCGGCTGCACAACGGCACCATCTACCGCTGGAACCGCCCCGTCTACGACGTCGTGCGCGACCAACCGCACCTGCGCGTCGAGAACCGCACCCTGCCCGCCGGCCCGACCGTGGTCGACATGCTGGCCAACGGCGCGTTCTACTACGGCCTGGTCCGCGTGCTGGCCGAGGAGGAACGGCCGCTGTGGTCCCAGATGTCCTTCAGCGCCGCCGAGGAGAACTTCACCGCCGGCGCCCGCGCCGGCCTGGACGCCCAGGTCTACTGGCCGGGCCTGGGCACCGTGCCCGTCGCCGAACTCGTCCTGCGCCGCCTGCTCCCGATGGCCCACGAGGGCCTGGTCCGGATGAAGGTCGACCCGGCCGAACGGGACCGCCTGCTGGGCGTCATCGAGCAACGCTGCCTGACCGGCGTCAACGGCGCGACGTGGCAGGCGAGGTCGTTCCACCACCACTACGACCACACCGCCCTGGACCGCCCGGAAGCACTGCGCCGGATGCTGCGCACCTACCGCGACCTGATGCACAGCAACGAACCGGTCCACACCTGGCCGGTGTCCTGAGCCAACCACACCGCCCTCCCCCAACCGGCGGGTTCGCTGTCTCCGCGGCGACCACACGGCCCTCCCCCGAACGAATGGTTCCGTGCCATCCCGCCGACCTGCCCGTCCGGCGAGGGCGCTTCCGGTCTTTCACGCCCCGAACCCCTCCACCGCCCGCTTCCACCACATCTCCCCCTCCGCAGTCCCCTCGTACAGCGCCGACAGGCTGAACATCGCGTCCACGTGCCCGCCCTCCGCCGCCCTCAGGAACCACTTCTCCGCCCTCTCCCCCTGACCCCACCCCTGCCGCTGCCCCCACCCACGCCTCCGCGCCCGCGCACCCGCATCACCCCACCGGGTCAGCAACATCCCCATCTCGTACATCGCCCACGTGTTCCCCTCATCCGCCGCCCGCCGAAAACACCTCTCCGCCCTCTCCACGTCACCGGCCTCCCGCGCCAGTACCCCCACCACCACGGCCACGTGACCACCGGCCCGCTCCCGCCGCCCCCACTCCGCACCGCCCAACGCCGGCAACGCGCCCCACAACGCGTGGTTCACCCGACCGACCCCCGCCTCCACCGCCCGCCCCCACCACCGCTCCGCCTCGACCAACTGACCGCGGTGCACCAGCAGCAACCCGAGGTCCGCCATGGCCGGCCCCCGCCGACCGGCCGCCTCCCGGAACCACTCCTCGGCCTCCGCCAACCGCCCGGCCGCCACCAACACCGCACCGAGGCGCCCCCACGCGCCGACCTCCCCGACCTCCGCCGCCCGCCGGTGCCACACCTCCGCCTCCTCCACCTCCCCGCGCTCGATCAACAGCTCCCCCAGCTCGACCATGAAGAACCCGACCAACGGCTCCTCGGTCACCTCCACCGCCCGCCGCAACCACCGCTCCGCCTCACCGACCTCCCCCCGCACCCGCAACCGCGTGCCGACCACCGCCAGCGCCCGCGGGTGCCCCATCTCCGCCGCCCTCCGGTACCACTCCTCGGCCTCCCCGACCGCCTCCCCTTCCGCGAGCGCCATCACCGCCTCCACATCACCCCGCTCCGCCGCCCGCCGCAGCCATCCCCGCGCCTCATCCACCGACCCCGCCGCCCGCGAGAGCCGCGCCAACCCGTGCATCGCCACCACGTCACCGGAGCCCGCCGCCCGCCGGTACCACCGCACCGCCTCCCCGACCCGCCCCCTCTCCTCACACAGCAACCCCAACAGGTTCATCGCGTCCACCGCACCGTCCTCGGCAGCCGCGCGGTACCAGACCTCCGCCTCCGCGACATCACCCCTGCGCGCCGCCGCCACCCCCAGCCCGACGACCCCCGCCGATCCCTCCACCGCAAGCCCCCTACTCCGTCGTGAACACCACGTCCACCCAATAGTTGTGGCTCGTGGCCGTCCTCGGGAAGTCCGGGAAACCCTGGATGCGCCCGAACATCCCGTTGGGCGTATCCGGCCCGCCCGGAGCGGTCAACCGCGGCGTGGTGACGCCACCCGACGCGAAGTAGCCCGGCGTCTCCGACTGACGCCCCTGCGACGTCGTGTACCACGCGAGGTACGTCGTCCCGGCCGTCACGGGCACCGGCTCGGCGAAGGTCATCCGCTGCCACCCCGACGCCGTCTCGCCGAGGAACGTCCCCGTGGCCAACGTCGTGTCGTCCGGCAGCGACAGGGCGGCGGTGTGCGTACCCCCGTTCGCGACCGACTTGTAGTACTTCACCCCGGTCACGAACCCGTCGACCGCCGGCACGAACTTCACCCCGATGCCCGCGCCGCCGAAGTACGAGCCCTCCGGGACCTCCGGCACCGCCGCCTCGCTGAACAGCGAGCACGGGCACGGCGGGTCGCCCGTCGTGTACGACCACGTCACGGTCTCCGAGGCCACGTTCCCGAACACGTCGGCCGCCCGCACGGTCGCGGTGTACGCGGTGCCCCGGACCAGCGGCGCGACCGGCGTCCAGACCAGCGCCCGGTTGCCGTCGGCACGGGTCAGCGTGCCGCGCATGGTCACGCCGTGCGAGTCCACCACCCGGAAGGACGTCCCCGTCACGCTGACCTGCTCGTCGTAGGTGACCGTGAGCGCACCGCCCAACTCGACGTCCGTCGCGTCGTCGGCCGGCGTGTGTCCGATGTGGACCGGCGGCGTCGTGTCGGTGAACGGGGTGAAGTCCACGTCCACCCAGTAGTTGTTGCCCTCGTAGGACCGGTCGGGGAAGCCGCCGCCCGGCGCGAACACGCCCGCCGCGGCGCCGCCCGACGTGACGAGCGGCGACGAGACCACCGGGTTGCGGCGGGTGAAGTACCGCTGGTCGACCGAGTAGTGCCCGACGGTCGTCGTGTAGGAGGCCACGTACACCGCGTCCCGGGCGATCGGCACGGGTTCGGCGAACACGAGCGTCTGCCAGCCCGTCGCCGTCTCGCCGGTGAACGTGCCGGTCGCGAGCCGCTCGCCGGCGGCGGACCAGAGCGACCCGGTGTGGGTGCCGGTGTTGCCCTCGCCCTTGTGGAACCGGACCGCGTTGACCCAGCCGCCGCGCCCGGCGGAGAACCGCACGCCCAGCTCGTACCAGCCGGCGTCGTTCGCGGACGGGGTGGTCGGCACCGTCGCGGTGCTGAACAGCGAGCACGGGCAGGCGTCCTCGGCGCGCGTGGTGACCGACCACGTGACCGGCTCCGCCAGGGTGTTGCCGTTGACGTCGGCCGCCATGACCCGCGCCGAGTAGCGGGTGCCCGGCTTGAGCGGGCCGTCCGGCGTCCACGTCGCCGTCCGGCCGTCCGCCGACAGCGCGGCCGTGCCGTGCAGCGACGCGCCGCCGTCGTCGGCCAGCGTCACGGAGAGCGATTCCGGGTCGACCGCCTCGCTGAACCCCAGCGTCAGGGGCCGGTCGAGCGGCACGTCCGTCGCGTCCGGTCCGGGCGTCCGCGTGTCGAGGGTCGGCGGGGTCCGGTCGTCGTTGAGCCCGTTGCGGTACACGACGTCCACCCAGTAGTTGGTCGCCAGGTACGCGTCGCCCGGGAACCCGCCGCCGTAGCGGAACACGCCGTTCGCGCCGTCGCCGGGCGCGGTGATCGGGCCGTAGGTCGTCGGCTGCGACTGGAAGTGCCGCTGGGTGGCCGCGTAGTGGCCGTTCGGGGCGTAGTAGGACACCACGTACGTCGTGGCGGGTTGGACGACGACCGGCGTGGCGAACGTCAGCGTCTGCCACCCCGTCGTCGTCTCGCCGGTGAACGTGCCGGTGGCCAGCAGCGCCCCCGTGGACGTCCACAGCGACCCGGTGTGGGTGCCGGTGTTGCCCTCGCCCTTGTGGAACCGGACGCCGAGCACCTCGCCCTTGCCCGCGAAGCGGACCTTCAGCCCGAGTTCGACGGCCTGCCCGTCGGGACCGGCGGGCACGGCCGGGGTGGTGAAGTCGTCCCACAGGGTGCAGGGGCACTCGGCCGCGCGCGGCGTGCCGGTGGTGAACCTCCAGGTGCGCGGCGCCGTCTCGTTGCCGGCCGCGTCGCGGACCCGCACGGACGCGGTGAACGCCGTGCCGGCCGCCAGCGGGGCGTCCGGCCGGAACCGGACCGTCATCCCGTTGCCGGACGACGACGTCGCGCCCGCGACCGGGCCGCCCGGACCGATGAGCGCGAACTCGGCGGAACCCGGTGCGACCGGCTCGTCGAAGGCGGCCGTCACCTCCTGGGTCAGGGGGACGCTGCCCGCGCCGTCGACCGGCGTGGTGCCGGTCAGGTCCGGCGGCCGGGTGTCCGCGCCGGGTTCGGGGGCCCACACCACGTCCACCCAGTAGTTGGTGTCGGACGCCCCGGTGTCCGGGAAGCCGCCGCCCGCGCGGAACACGCCGTTGGGGCCGTCCACGCCGGTCTGGAGCCCGGTCAGCGGCTCCAGCCGGCGGGAGGACCGCGCGAAGTACCCCAGGTCGAACGAGTAGTGCCCGGCCGGGGCGAAGTACGAGGCGATGTAGGTGGTGTCGCCGGAGACCGCGACGGGCGACGCGAACACGAGGGTCTGCCAGCCGGTCGCGGTCTCGTCGCGGAACGTGCCGGTCGCCAGCCGCACGCCCGTGGCCGACCACAGCGAGCCGGTGTGGGTGCCGGTGTTGTTCGGCCCCTTGTAGAACCGCACCCCGCGCACGTGCCCGTCGTGCGTCGACCGCCACTTGACGCCCAGTTCCAGCGCCGCGCCGTCGACCGCGTCGACCGATCCGGGCACGTCGGCGTCGGACCACAGGCCGCACGGGCAGACCCGGGGCGCGACGTCGACCTCCGCGGACGCCTCGCCGACCGTGCCGAGCGCCGCGTCGAGCGCGCGGACCCCGAGCCGCGCCGGGCCGGACGCGGACGGGGTGAAGGTGTGCGTCCACGTCGTCCGACCGGCCTGCCACCCGGCGGCCTGCCAGGTCGCGCCGCCGTCGGTCGACACCTCGACCGCGGCCACCGGGCTCTCGTCGGTCACGGTGCCGCCGAAGGTGTACGGCGTGCCGACCGTCGCCGTCGCCGGGACGTCGGTGAACGCCGTCGGCGTCGCGGCGACCGCGACCGGCGCGTGCCACGGCGTCGGCACGACCACCAGCGCGACGGCGAAGACGGCGACCGATAACAGCCTGGCCACCGCCGATCCGGATCCGTGTCGTGCTGCAGAACTCGCGAGCATTCGGCCCACCCCGTGTCGCGGAGCCTCGGCCGGCCCCGGTTGCACGCCGGTGATCGGGACCGGCCGCGGGACCGTTACCGGGTACGCCCTCTGCCCGCCGACCGTGGTCCTGGTGGCGCAAAGGGGTTCCTCCGCGCACGGCCGTGGGGGCGGAACGGGGCGCGGGGGGGGCCGAGGCGCTCGGTGCGGGCGGTTTCTTCTCCCGGAGTGTTTGTCGGGGGGGCGTCGCGGGCCCCTCCACATGGGCGAGACACAAATAAAAATA